>NZ_CAXTHO010000110.1:0-10074 GCF_964244015.1 uncultured Amnibacterium sp.
GACACACACCACCACCAGACCCACGCCCAGCAGCACGAAGTGACTCGACTCGCTTGAAGTCCTGCGCCCTCCGGATCGCTCCGTCGTGCGGGTGACTTCCAGCTGCCAGGCAGTGGGCGGAGAGTCCGGGTCGATGTGACCCTGTCCTCATCCGCGACGTCGCGCTGACAAGAGGAGACAGTACGTGTCATGACACCTGTTCGCAACCTGCCGGAAACACTGCGGCGTGTCGAACGCCCGCGATGCCCGGAACGGCGGGGATCGGGCTCAGGTGCGAGTCACGGCAGCGAGGGTCCGCTTACCCCTCCGGAGCACCGCGAACCGGCCGTGCAGCAGGTCGGCCTCGGTCAGCACCGCGTCCTCGTCGTCGATCCTCCGGTTGTTGATGTAGACACCGCCCTGCGCGATCGCGCGCCGGGCGTCGCCGTTCGACTTCGCGATTCCCGCGCTCGTGAGCAGGACATCGATGCGGTCGGTCGTCCGGGCACTTGTGCGGGGCAGCTCTGCGAGCGCGGCTTCGAGCGTTCCGGCGTCCACCGTGCCGAGGTCGCCCGATCCGAAGAGCGCCGCAGCGGCATCTCGCGCCGCGTCGGCTGCGGCGTCTCCGTGGACGAGCGCCGTCACCTCCCACGCGAGCCGCCGTTGCGCCTCCCGCAGCCCCGCGCGCTCGGCGGTCGCGACGCCAAGGAGGTCGATCTCCGCCTTGCCGAGGAAGGTGAACACCTTCAGCCTGCCGACGACGTCCGTGTCGGACGTGTTCAGCCAGAACTGGAAGAAGGCGTAGGGCGACGTCTCACCGGCGTCGAGCCAGATCGCCGTCCCCTCGCTCTTGCTGAACTTCCTGCCGTCGCTGTCGGTGATCAGCGGTGTCCCGATCGCGTGCACCGACGCCCCCTCCGCCCGACGGATCAGGTCGATGCCGCTGGTCAGGTTGCCCCACTGGTCGCTGCCTCCCGTCTGGAGCACGCACCCCCGCGAGCGGTAGAGCTCGAGGAAGTCGTAGCCCTGCAGGATCTGGTAGCTGAACTCCGTGTAGCTGATGCCGGCGTCCGAGTTCAGCCGGGCGGACACCGCGTCCTTCTTCAGCATGGTGCCGATGCGGTAGTGCTTCCCGACGTCCCGAAGGAAGTCGATCGCCGAGAGCCCGGCCGTCCAGTCGAGGTTGTTCACCATCTCGGCCGCTGCCGGACCGTCGAAGTCGAGGAACCGCTCCACCTGACCGCGCAGCGCCGCGACCCAGGTGCCGACGAGCTCTTTCGTGTGCAGCACGCGCTCGGCGGTCGGTCGGGGATCGCCGATCAGTCCTGTGGAGCCGCCCACGAGACCGAGCGGCCGGTGGCCGGCGAGCTGGAGGCGCCGCAGCACGAGCAGCTGCGTGAGGTGACCGAGGTGCAGGCTCGGCGCCGTCGGGTCGAACCCGCAGTACGCGACGATCGGACCCGCTGCGAGCGCTGCGGCGATCGCATCCTGGTCCGTGGAGACGTGCACGAGACCCCGCCACTGCAGCTCGTCCCAGAGGGAGGCGAAGCTCGGATCGTTGTGCTGGCGGGCGAGTGCGGTCGACGACACGCTTCGACGCTAACAGTGGTCCGAGCCGCTGGGAGTCGATATCAAGCCATCGTACTTGTTCTCGATGAATCAAGTCGCTACGCTTGAGCCGTGTTCGTGTTGACCGTCGATCAGATCGGCAGCAGGGAGTCCGACGCGGACGCCGTCGCGCCGATCCTCGCCGACCGCACCGACTGGCGGCACCGCGGCGCGGTGCTCGGGCCGGATCGCACCGCGGGGGACGAGTTCCAGCTCGTCTTCGACGAGGCGGGCGACGCGCTCGACGCCGCGCTCCACCTCCGCCGCGACGGCCGGTGGAGCGTCGGGATCGGCGTCGGCGACGTCCGTCTTCCGCTCGCCGCGACGACCGGTGCGGCGCAGGGAGCGGCGTTCCTCGCCGCTCGCGTCGCCGTCGACGCCGCGAAGCGCGCACCGCACCACCTCGCCGTCGCGGGCCCAGCCGAACGGGTCGACGACGGCGTGTCGGCGCTCGTCGGGCTGCTGCTCGAGGTCAGGGCCCGCCGGTCGCAGGAGGGCTGGGAGGTCGCCGATCTGCTGATGCAGGGGCTGTCGCAGGCCGCGATCGCCGACCGGCTCGGGGTCACGCCGCAGGCCATCAGCCTGCGCGCCCGCACGGCCGCCGTGCGCCTGGAGCGGGATGCGCTCCCCGCGCTCGCGGCCGCACTGGCCGGGCTGGACACGCCGCGCACCCTACGATCCTCCGAGTGAGTCTCTCCGGATTCCTGTTCACCCTCGGGTGGTTCCTGTTCCTGCTCTGCCCGATCGCGACCGCCGTCGTCGCGGTCGTCGCATGGCGGACGACCGCCCGGGTGCTGACCGTGCTCACGGTGTCCCTGACCGTGGTGACCCTGCTGGTGGCCGCGATCCTGCCGGAGGTCGCGCCCCCCGTCGTCTCGGCGATCACCGCGGTGGCGGCGGTCGTGATCGCGGTCGCGGGCGGCAGCCCCGTGGTCCGGCTGCTGCTGGATCGAACGACGTTCGACGAGCAGGAGGGGCTGCACGGCGGCATCGTCGTCGGTGAGCGCGAGCTGCTGCGCGGCGGGGAGGTGGTCGGCCTGCTGGAGCGCCTCGCGGTCGTCGGCGCGATCATCGCGGGGTTCCCGGAGGCGCTGGCCGTGATCATCGCGATCAAGGGCGTCGGCCGGTTCACCGAGCTGGACGACGGCGCGGTGCGCGAACGGTTCATCGTGGGCACGCTCGGCAGCTGGATCTGGGCCGCCGCGGCGGCCGGGCTGGTGCTGCTCACCAGCGTCTGACGCGCCGGACCGCGCGCCGGGAGACCCGGACCGCGTTCGATGGACGCGCTGTCCCGTTTCCGACCGAGCGCTCCGTCGATCGAGGGACGGAGCGTCGATCGACGGAGGCCGCGCTAGGCGACTGGACGCCGGGTGCGCCCCGGCCGGTAGGCCGACACGGTCGGGTCCTCCGCGATCCAGAACCGCCAGGGATACAGCTCCGCATCCCCACCCGCACCGGACACCCCGACGCGCGGACCGGTCAGGATCGACGCGGGCGGCGACGACGGGAGCTCGAGTCCGTACGGCGCCGCGAGCAGATCGGCGCCGTCCTGGTCCAGCGTCAGGTGCAATGCCACGGCGAGCCGGGCCGGGCCACGCGCGAGGTCGACGTCGCGCTTCGCGGTCGTGCGGCGGGAACGCGCGAGGTCGACGCCCTCGATGACCTCGCCGGCCCGCAGCAGAACCGCGGCCGCCCGACCCGGGGTCGCGCAGGAGAGGTTCGCGCAGGTGTGCATGCCGTAGGTGAAGTACGCGTAGAGGTGCCCGGCCGGCCCGAACATCGTGGCGGTCCGAGGCGTGCGGCCGCGATGGGCGTGGGAGCCGGGGTCCTCGCCGACGCCCTCGTACGCCTCCACCTCCGTCAGCCGCACCGAGACGGTGCCGTCCGCCGTCGTGTGGGACAGCACGCCGCCGAGCAGGAGGGGCGCGACCTCGACCGCGGGCGCCTCGAGCAGACGGCGCTCGACGGACACGGTCAGCGGGAGGTGGTGAAGAGGACCCCGTTGACCGCCGCGTACACGATCGCGGTGACGAGGATCGCCGCGGCGACGATCACGACGATGCGGATCACCCAGGGGCTGGACCAGCGGCCGCCGTGCGTGTCGCCGTACCTGCCGGCGCGGAGGACGGCCTTGCTCCTGGCCTCACCGCGCTTGCTCACGGCAGCGCCCCTCTCGCGACGCGGACCTGCTCGGTGAGGGAGGCGAGCTGCTGCCGGACCCGGTCGGGCGCGGTGCCGCTGACCCCGGTGCGGCTCGCGACCGAGCCGGTCGCGGTCAGCACGGACCGCACCTCCGGGCTGAGGGAGGGCGAGACCGCGTGCAGCTCGTCGTCATCCAGGTCCCCGAGGTCGACGCCGCGCGCCTCCGCCGCCGATACGAGCGCGCCGGTCACCTCGTGGGCGTCGCGGAACGGGACGCCCTGCTTCACCAGCCACTCGGCGACGTCGGTCGCGAGGGAGTAGCCCTGCGGCGCGGACTCGGCCATCCGCTCGAGGTCGAACCGGAGCGTCGCGATCAGCCCCGTCATCGCGGGCAGCAGCGTCTCGAGGGTCGCGACCTGGTCGAACACCGGCTCTTTGTCCTCCTGCAGGTCGCGGTTGTACGCGAGCGGCAGGCCCTTCAGCGTGGTCAGCAGCCCCGTCAGATCGCCGACGAGCCGGCCGGCCTTGCCGCGCGCGAGCTCGGCGATATCGGGGTTCTTCTTCTGCGGCATGATCGACGACCCGGTCGACCAGGAGTCGTGGAGGCGGGCGAAGCCGACATCCCGCGTCGACCAGAGGATCACGTCCTCCGCGAGCCGGGAGAGGTCGACGCCGATCATCGCGGCCACGAACGCGAACTCGGCGACGACGTCGCGCGCGGCCGTGCCGTCCATCGAGTTCTCGACCGTGCGGGAGAACCCGAGGCGCTCCGCGACGAGCGCGTCGTCGAGTCCGAGGCTCGACCCGGCGAGGGCGCCCGAGCCGTATGGGGATGCGTCCGCACGACGGCCCCAGTCGCCGAGCCTCCCGAGATCGCGGACCAGGGGCCATGCGTGCGCGAGGAGGTGGTGCGCCAGCAGCACCGGCTGGGCGTGCTGCAGGTGGGTCCTGCCGGGGAGGATCGCGCCGAACGTCGCGTCGGCCTGAGCCGCGAGCGCGTCGATCAGGTCGACGAGCTGCAGGCCGATGACGCGCACGTGGTCGCGGAGGTAGAGCCGGATCAGCGTCGCGATCTGGTCGTTCCTGCTGCGTCCCGCCCGCAGCCTCCCCCCGAGGTCGGCACCCGCCTCCTGCAGCAGCGCCTGCTCGAGGACCGCGTGCACGTCCTCGTCATCCGGGCCGGGGACGAGCGAGCCGTCCGCCACCCGGGCGTCGACGCGGTCGAGCGCGGCGACGAGGCCGGCGTGCTGCTCCGCCGTCAGATAGCCGGCCGTGGCGAGCGCCTCCGCATGCGCCCTCGATCCGGCGAGGTCGTAGTGCGCGAGCACCCAGTCGAAGTGGGTGGATCGCGAGAGCGCCTTCAGCGCATCCGACGGTCCTGCGGCGAACCGGGCGCCCCAGAGGGAGCCCGCGTTGGTGCCGTCGTGCGCGTCGCTCATGCCGCGGTCAGCCTACCGACGGCTCGCGGATCCGGAGATCCTGGGCGGCACCCCGTGTGAGGGCGTTCGACCGCGGGGTGGCGCGCGATATCTCCGGATCCGCGAAGGATCTCCGGATCCGCGGAGGTCACTGCTGGAGCAGCCAGATCAGGAGCGCCTTCTGCGCGTGGACGCGGTTCTCCGCCTCGTCCCAGATGACGCTCTGCGGGCCGTCGATGACCTCCGGCGCGACCTCGAACCCGCGGTCGGCGGGCAGGCAGTGGAGGAAGATCGCGTCGCTCGCCGCGGTCGCCATCAGCTCCTGCGTCACCTGATAGGGCGAGAGCGCCTCGATGCGGACCGCCTTCTCGTCCTCCCGGCCCATCGAGACCCAGGTGTCGGTGACGACCACGTCCGCGCCGACGACCGCCGCTGCCGCGTCGTGGGTCAGCAGGATCGAACCGCCGGTGGTCGCGGCGATGCGGCGGGCGTCCTCCACCACGGCGTCGACGGGCGGGTACGCCTCCGGGAAGGCGATCCGGACGTGCATGCCCGCCGTCGCGCCGGCCAGCAGGTAGCTGTGCACCATGTTGTCCGAGCCGTCGCCGACGAACGCGACGGTCAGTCCGGCGAGCGCGCCCTTGCGCTCCCGGATAGTCTGCAGGTCGGCCAGCAGCTGGCACGGGTGGAAGTCGTCGGAGAGCGCGTTGACCACCGGCACCGTGGTGCCCGCCGCCATCTCCTCCAGACCCGACTGGGCGTAGGTGCGCCAGACGATCGCCGACACCATCCGCTCGAGCACCCTCGCGGTGTCGGAGGGGGTCTCCTTGCCACCCAGCTGGCTGCTCGCCGTCGAGATGATCAGCGGGCTGCCGCCGAGGTCGGCGACCCCGACCGCGAAGCTGACCCGCGTGCGCGTCGACGACTTGTCGAAGATGACGGCGACCGTCTGCGGGCCCTCGAGCGGGCGCCTCCCCCACCGGTCCGCCTTCACCTGCACGGCCAGGTCGAGAATCTCGGCCTGCTCGGCCGGGGTGAGGTCGTCGTCGCGGAGGAGGTGGCGGGTCACCTGGCAACGGTATTGGGGTTCGGCGGATCGGCCGAATCGGGGCTCGGACGAGCACGTGAGCAGGCTGTCGTCACTTCGGCAGGCTGTGCGACGCCGTTCGGGCCTGCTGAAGCGAGACCGGCCTGCTCAGGTGCTCGGCCAGCCTGCCGGAGCGGGTCAGGAGGCGGCGAGCGCCTGACCGAGGCGGTCCCGGAACGCCTCCACCTCCGCGTCGCCGACGATCAGGGGCGGTGCGAGACGGATCGACGTCGGGTTGATCGGGTTGACGATCAGGCCGAGCTCGAGTGCGGCCGCCGCGATCGCCGGGGCCGCGCCCTCCACGGTGCCGATGCCGAGCAGGAGGCCGCGACCGCGGACCTCGGTGACGAGGGAGGAGCCGAACGACTCCACGGCGGCGCGGATCTGCTCGCCGCGACGGGCCGCGTTGCCGAGCAGGTCGGCCCGCTCGATCTCGTCGAGCACGGCGATCGCGACCGTGGTCGCGAACGGGTTGCCGCCGAAGGTGCTGCCGTGGTCGCCGCGCTGCAGCAGGCCGCTGGCGGCGCCGAACGTGACCATCACGCCGAGCGGCACACCGCCCGCGATGCCCTTCGCCATGGTGACCGCGTCGGGCGTGATGCCCTCCCGCTGGAAGTCGAACCACAGGCCCGTGCGGCCGACACCGGTCTGGATCTCGTCGATGATCAGCAGGGCGCCGTGGCGCTCGGTGATCCTGCGCGCCTCCCGCAGGTAGCCCTCCGGCAGCGGCACGACGCCGGTCTCGCCCTTGATCGGCTCGACGATCAGGGCCGCGACGTCGTCACCCATCGCCGCCTCGAGCGCGTCGATCGTGGAGTCGAGGTGCTCGACACCGCCCGGCAGCGGGAGGAACCCCTCCTGCAGCGCGGGCTTGCCGGTCAGCGCCAGTGCTCCCATCGTGCGGCCGTGGAACCCGTTCTTCAGCGCGAGGATGCGCGGGCGGCCGGTGCGCCGCGCGAGCTTGAACGCCGCCTCGTTCGCCTCCGCGCCGGAGTTGCCGAAGTAGACCCGGCCCTCCTCCCCCGCTCCGGTGATGGTCTTCAGCCGCTCGGCGAGCTCGAGCTGCGACGGTGTCGCGAAGTAGTTCGAGACGTGCACCATCAGCGCCGCCTGGCGGCCCGCCGCCTCCACGACGACCGGATGCGCGTGGCCGAGGGAGTTCACCGCGATGCCGCCGAGGAAGTCGAGGTACTGCTTCCCGTCGTCGTCCCAGACCCAGCAGCCGTCGCCGCGCACGAGCAGCCGCAGGGGCGGGGCGTAGCTGCCCATCAGGTCGTGCGAGTAGCGCTCGCGCCACTCCGTCATCGTCGCCGTCGTCATGCGGGGACCACCTCCGTGCCGATGCCGCTGCCCGTGAAGATCTCGAGCAGCACGGAGTGCGCGACACGGCCGTCGATCACGGCCGCCTTCGGCACCCCGCCGACGACCGCTTCAAGGCACGCGGTCATCTTGGGAATCATGCCCGACTCGAGCGAGGGCAGCATCCCGGTCAGCTCGGTCGTGGTGAGCGTGGAGACGAGGGAGGCGCGGTCGGGCCAGTTCGCGTAGAGCCCGGGCACGTCGGTGAGCACGACCAGCTTCTCCGCATCCAGGGCCACCGCGAGCGCCGCGGCGGCGCTGTCGGCGTTCACGTTCAGCGACTCCCCCGGGTGATCGAGATCGGGCGCGATCGTCGACACGACCGGGATCCCTCCGGCGTCCAGCTGCGCGAGCACCGCGGAGACGTCGACCTCGACGACGTCGCCGACCTGGCCGAGGTCGACCGCTTCCCCATCGACGACGGTGCCGCGGCGCCGGCCGCCGAACAGGCCGCCGTCCTCACCCGAGATCGCGGTCGCGATCGGTCCGTGCAGGTTGATCGCGCCGACCAGGTCGCGGCTGACCACCCCGGTGAGCACCATCCTGACCACGTCCATCACCTCGGGCGTGGTGACGCGGTAGCCGCCGCGGAACTCGCTCGGGATCCCGAGCCGCTGCAGCATCGCGGAGATCTGCGGTCCGCCGCCGTGCACGACGACCGGTCGCACGCCGACGGTCCGGAGGAACACGACGTCCTCTGCGAAGGCCGCCGTGAGCGCGTCGTCCACCATCGCGTTGCCGCCGAACTTGATGACGACGACCCTGCCTGCGAATCGCGTGATCCAGGGCAGGGACTCGATGAGCACGGCGGCCTTCGCTGCCGCCTCCTCGGGAGTCGTCGTCTGGACCGGGAGGCCGCTCACGTTTCGCCGTTCAGGCTGGATTGCGGACACGCCGCAGTGGCGCACCCACCGAACGGCGTGTCGGTGGAACGAGCCTGATCCGCGAAACGTGTCATGAGGAGTACGCGCTGTTCTCGTGGACGTAGTCGTGGGTGAGGTCGTTCGTCCAGACCGTGGCGGTGGCCTCGCCCGCGTGCAGGTCGATCGAGACCTGGACCGCGCGGTCGGTCAGGTCGACCAGGGCCCGCGGCTGGTCCGGCTGGCCCGCGCGGCAGACCTGCACGCCGTTCATCGCGACGTCGATGCCGAACGGGTCGAACTCCGCCGAGGTCGTCCCGACGGCCGCGAGCACACGGCCCCAGTTCGGATCGTTGCCGAACACCGCGGCCTTGAACAGGTTGCTGCGCGCGACGGCGCGGGCGACCTCGACCGCGTCGTCCTCGTCGGCCGCGTTCCGGACCTCGATCGCGACGTCGTGTGCCGCCCCCTCCGCGTCGCCCTGCAGCTGCAGCGTCAGATCCCGGCAGAGGTCGGTGAGCAACGCCGTGAACTCGTCGAGGTCGGGGGCGACCCCGGATGCACCGGAGGCGAGCAGCGTCACCTGGTCGTTCGTGGACATGCAGCCGTCGGAGTCGAGCCGGTCGAACGTGACCCTGGTCGCGGACCGCAGGGCGGCGTCGAGGTCCGCGGACTCCAGGTCCGCGTCGGTCGTGATCACGACCAGCATCGTCGCGAGACCCGGCGCGAGCATGCCCGCGCCCTTCGCCATCCCGCCGACGGTCCACCCGCCGCCCTGGCGCACGGCCTGCTTCGGGTGCGTATCGGTGGTCAGGATGGCGCGGGCCGCGTCGCCGCCTCCCGAGTCCCGCAGCGCCTCCGCTGCGCGGTTCACGCCGGCGACGACCTTGGTGGAGTCGAGCTGCTCGCCGATCAACCCCGTCGAGCAGACCAGCACGTCGCCAGGGGACAGATCCAGCGCCCGGCCGGCCGCCTCCGCGGTCTCGTGCACGGTCTGGAAGCCGAGCATGCCGGTGTAGCAGTTCGCCCCGCCGGAGTTGAGGACGATCGCGGACACCACGCCGTCCTTGATCACCTCCTTGCTCCAGATGATCGGGTTCGCCGTGCAGCGGTTGCTCGTGAACACCGCGGCCGCCGCCGCGGAGGGCCCGCGGTTGACGACGAGCGCGACATCGGGGCCGTCGCCGGAGCGCAGCCCGGCCTCCACGCCTGCCGCCTCGAACCCTGCTGCTGCGGTGACGCTCATGGTGCCGTTCCGTCGATGGGGAGACCCGCCGACTCCGGCAGGCCGAGTGCGAGGTTGGCCGACTGGATCGCGGCGCCCGCCGTGCCCTTGACGAGGTTGTCGAGCGCGGCGACGACGACGAGGCGGTTCGCCGCAGCGTCGACCGCGAGGCCGAGCAGGAGCGTGTTCGCGCCGATCGTGTGCTCGACGGCGGGGAACCGGCCGGCGGGCAGGAGGCGGACGAAGCGCTCGCCGCCGTACGCCTCCTCGTACACCGCGCGGATCCGCCGCTCGTCCGCGTCCGGTGCGAGCCGTGCGGTGCAGGTCGCGAGGATGCCCCTCGACATCGGCACGAGCACGGGGGTGAACGAGATCGATCCGCGCACCCCCGTCACG
>NZ_CAXTHO010000111.1:0-9970 GCF_964244015.1 uncultured Amnibacterium sp.
TCACCAACTGCACGAGCTCGATCCCGTCGCGGGCACCGAACCGGAACGCCAGGGAGTCCTCCCCGAGAGTCTTCCGGGACCGGTGCTCCGCCTCCGCAGCACCAGTGACCCGCAACCCGTCGACGACCCTCCCGATCCGCTCCACCAACTCGAGGTCGGCGAGGAACTCGGTGTCGGAGGAGGTCAGGAACCGGGGCGCGACCGCGGTCACGGCCGCGAGCGCGGCGGTGAGATCGGCTGCTTCGTGCACATCAGTATCCGATCACCGGGCTCCGACACTGTCTCGGGAAAGGACCCGTTCATGAGGGCGGATTCGTCTCCTCCACAGCGCGCCGCTCCGCCCACAGCGAACACCGTCCAGCCGCGCCGGGGTGGTCTCGAGGCTCGCTTCGCTCGCACCTCGACCAACGGGACTCGCGGGGCGGGGAGGGCGGACGCTGCGACGGGACGAGGAGGGCGCGAGTTGTCCGCCGCCGGGACTGTTGCGGCGCGCACGGGCACCTGTCGCTCGGCGGGGCAATTGGCCACCTCGCGGGGCCGCGTCTGAGCGCGCCGGCTCAGCGGATCGGGTGGGTCAGCCGCCACCAGACGGGCGCCGCGAGCACGTCGCGGTCGAGCACGAGCGGCACGGTGACCGCCTTCCCGTCGACGAGGTAGGTGACGTGGCCGACCCGCTCCCCCTTCCGGCCGCCCGTGATCGACTCGACGGCGGCAGAGCGCTGCACCTTCGCCCGCCCCCACACCAGCCGGCTGACGTCCTCCGACGCCACCGCCTTGCCGACGCCGCCCCAGTCGGTCAGGTAGGTCGCGAACGCCTGACCCTTCGTCGCCAGGGAGACGTCGTGCAGGCTCCGCTTCGCGCTCGTGAGCAGCGCGGGCACCCGCGCGTCGAGCGTCGGATGGTCCTTGGCGCCCAGGATCACCCCGACGAGCTGCACCGTCCGCGTGCCGACCCTCACCTGCGCGCTGAACAGCAGGTTGGCCTTCACCGAGTCGTACGTGCCGGTCTTGATGCCGTTGACGCCGTGGCTGCCGAGCAGCGTGTTTGTGTTGCTGATGTCGCCGACGTTCGGCTCGTCCGCGGTGGGCTTCTGCACGATCGCCGCGACGACCGGGTCGGCGAGCGCGATCTCGCCCAGCTCGACGAGGTCGCTCGGCGTGCTGGTGTCCCCCGCCGAGAGGCCGTTGGTGTCCACGAGCGTCGTGTCGTCGAGGTGGTGCGCGGCGAGGAACGCCCGAGCCGCGACCAGGTACTTCGGCACCGAGCCGTACGCCCACACCGCCAGCGACTCGGCGTAGTTGTTCGCCGACGGGATCAGCATCGTCTCGATCGCCGCGCGCTCGCTGGACCTCCAGCCCGCCTGCACCGCCTGCCAGGAGCCGTTCCGCGCCAGCACGTCGCTGAGGATCTGTACGTCCCGCTGCGTGAACGTGATCGTCGGGCCCTGCTCGCCCGCCGCGATGGGCTTCGCCTCGAGGACGACGAGCGCGGTCACGATCTTCGTGATGCTCGCGATCTGCCGCGGCGACTGCGGCCCGTGCTTCGCCAGGACCCCGTCCATCCCGACCGCCGCGATCGCGGACGAGCCGAATGAGGGGAAGACCGGTGCCGCCGCGCGGGTCGCGGACCGCGTCTCCTGCGACACCTCGGCCCGCGCCTGCGGCACCGGAGCGACGATCGACACCGGCACGCCGATCCCGATGATCATGATCAGGCTGACCGAGACGGCGGCGAAGAAGCGGCGGAGCCCGTAGCGGGGCGTTCCCGGTTCCCGCATCGAACGAGTGTAGGAGGACGCGTCGGCGACCCCCGGACGGGGGGCAGGGTGTCGCAGGATCAGCGAGGTCTGGTCGCCCACACCGCCAAGGCGGCCGCCGCGGCCACGTTCAGGGAGTCGACGCCGTGCGCCATCGGGATCCGGACGTGGCGGTCCGCGACGCCCAGCGCCGCGCGGCTGAGCCCGTCCCCCTCCGCGCCGAGCACGAGCGCGAGCCGCTCAGGAGGATCGGCGGCCAGCACGTCCAGGTCCTCCGCGCGGTCGGAGAGCGCGAGCGCCGCGATGGTGAACCCCGCGTCGTGCAGCAGCGGCCCCGCCTCCCTCCACTCGGGCAGGCGCGTCCACGGCACCTGCAGCACGGTGCCCATGCTGACCCGCACGCTGCGGCGGTACAGGGGGTCGGCGCAGCGCGGCGTGACGAGCACGGCGTCGACGCCGAGGCCGGCGGCGCTGCGGAAGATCGCGCCGACGTTGGTGTGATCGACGACGTCCTCGATCACGACGACGCGGCGGGCCGTCTCGAGCAGCGTCGCCGGCTCGGGCAGACCGGGCCGGTGCATGGAGGCGAGCGCGCCGCGGTGGAGGTGGAACCCGGTCAGCTGCTCGAGCACGTCGGTGCCGCCGACGTGCACGGGCACGTCCGGGAACCCCGCGAGCAGCGGCTCGAGCTGCGGCAGCCACTCCTGCCGCGTGAGCACCGCGCGAGGACGGTGGCCGGCGCGGATCGCCCGCTCGATGACCTTGGTCGACTCGGCGAGGTAGAGCCCGCCCGCGGGTTCGAGCAGGCGGCGCAGCGCGACGTCGGTGAGCCGCGTGAAGTCGCGGAGGGCCGCGTCGCTCAGCCCGTCCGCGGACAGCGGCAGCACCCGCATCGAAGGCCCTCCCCTGCTGATTACGCTTCCAGGCTATGGGCGGCCGAGCGGAGCGGAATGCGGAGTCCGCCGACGCCGATCAGCTCGACCGGGCCGCCGAGCTGCTGTCGGGCACCGTCGCCGTGCTCACCGGCGCGGGGATCAGCACCGACTCCGGCATCCCCGACTACCGCGGCGAGGGTGCCCCGAAGCGCTCGCCGATGACGATCCAGCAGTTCCTCGCGGGCGAGTCGTTCCGCCGGCGCTACTGGGCGGGCAGCTATCTCGGCTGGGCGCGGTTCGTCGCCGCCGAGCCGAACGGCGGCCATCTGGCGCTCGCCGACCTGGAGTCGGCCGGGCGCGTGCAGGGCGTCGTGACGCAGAACGTCGACGGGCTGCACGGCAAGGCCGGGTCCCGGCACGTCGTGGAGGTGCACGGCTCCGTCGACCGCGTGGTCTGCCTCCGCTGCGGGCAGCTGTTCGCCCGCGGCGCGGTCGCCGAGCGCATCGAAGCCGCGAACGCGTGGTTCGTCACCGGCGCGACGACGACGCTGAATCCCGACGGCGACGCCGACGTGGGCGACGTCGCCGACTTCGTGATCCCCGATTGCACGGTCTGCGGCGGCACGCTGAAGCCGGAGGTCGTGTTCTTCGGCGAGTTCGTCCCCCGCGACCGGTTCACTGAGGCGGCTGCGATCGTGACGCGCGCCGACGCGCTGCTCGTCGCGGGGTCCTCCCTGATCGTGAACAGCGGGATCCGCCTCCTCGAGCAGGCCCGCCGCCGCCGGCTGCCGATCGTGATCCTGAACCGAGGCGCGACGAAGGGCGACCGTATCGCCGCGCTGAAGATCGACGCGGGCACGACCGAGACCCTCACGGCCCTCCGAGACCGCCTCCTCGCCTGACCCGAGCCCTCCTGACCGCGTCGGTAGGCTCTCCGGGCCCTGTTCCCGGCCCGGATGGACACTGATGACCGACCTCGTGCTCGTGCGCCACGGTGAGACCGAGTGGAACCGCTTGAAGCGGGTCCAGGGCCGCACCGACATCCCGCTGAACGACACGGGGCGCCGGCAGGCCCGCGCGACCGCGGAGCGCCTCACCGGCGAGCACTTCGACGCCGTCGTGGCGAGCCCGCTGTCGCGCGCGGCGGAGACCGCGCAGATCATCGCCGACGGGCTCGGGATCGGCCCGATCGAGCTCGTCGACGACCTCGTCGAACGCGACTACGGCGAGGCGGAGGGGATGACCGGCAAGGACATCGACGCCCGGTGGGGCGGCAGTCTCGAGGCGCGGGAGTCGCGGGTCGAGGTGATCGACCGGGTGAAGCCCGCGCTGCTCGCGATCGCTGCGCGCCACCCCGGCCAGCGCGTGCTCGTCGTCTCGCACGGCGGCGTCATCGGCTCGCTCGTGCGCGACGCGACCGGCTGGGTCTGGCCCGCGCGCGGGGAGCAGATCGTGAACGGCTCCGACCATTTGTTCCGCGTCGTCGACCCGTCGGATGCCTCGGACCAGGTCGGCGGCATCGAGCTGGTCGAGTTCGCCGGGCGCCCGTGGTCCGCCGACCTCCTCCCCTCCGACGACGAGGTCGTCACCCGCGACTGACTTTTCGCCGATCAGGCTCGTTCGCCGACGCGCCGTCCGGGGCGATCGCAATGTCGGCGCGTCGCGAAACGAGCCTGATCCGCGAACAGCGTTCAGCGCCGCGTGGCGGCGACGCGTTCGAGGACCGGCAGGAGGCGGGCTGCGGAGGCGTCCCAGCTGTAGCGGGCCGCCTGGTGGAGTGCGGCGGCGGACCGGCGCGCCCATTCCTCCGGGTCCTCCAGCCGCAGCACGGCCGCGGCGAACGACGACGGGTCGCGAGGTCGTGCGTACAGGGCCGCGTCGCCGCCGACCTCGCGGAAGATCGGGATGTCCGTCAGCACCACCGGCACGCCGCGCTGCATCGCCTCCACGACCGGCAGCCCGAAGCCCTCGTCGAGGGAGGCGGAGACCAGCGCGGTCGCGGAATCGAGCAGCGCCGCGTACTCGGTCTCGTCCACGCCGTCGTGGAACACGAGCGATGCGCCGCTCATGACCTGCTCGAGCCGCGCCCGCTCCGCAGCGCCGATCCGGCTCGCGAGGTGCAGCGTCCATCCCGGCAGCAGCGCTGCGGCGCGCACGAGCGTCGGCACGTCCTTGTACCCGATGAACGCGCCCATGTAGACGAGCGACCGATCTCGGGGTCCGGGCGCCGCCGCGGCGAGCGGCACCCCGTCCGCCGCGTTCGGCACCACGGTCACCGGCCGCCGCGTGAGGCGGTGCTCCGCGATCTCGACGGCGACGGTCTCGGAGACGGTGGCGATCTCGTCCGCCCGGTTCAGCAGCAGCCGCTGCGGCGCGTAGCTCGCGTACAGCGCTCGCCACCCGAGCCGCACCCACCACGCGAACTCGACCGGCGGCGTGCGGTGCCGGTAGTAGATGAGGTCGTGCAGGGTCAGCACCAGCCCGTAGCGGCGACCGACGGACCCGGAGGTCTGCAGCGGGCAGAACACGACGTCCGGCCGCAGCCGGTTCACGACCCGCGGGATCAGCGGCTCGAGCGGCGAGGTCGGCGGCCGGGTCCTGACCCACGGCAGGTCCGGCAGCAGCCCGAGCTGCCGCTCGTCGTCGATCAGCATCGTGAGCGGCACGAGCCGCCCGAGCCCTCCGGTGATCCCGGCCGTGTAACGGCTGATCCCGTCGTGCCGGCCGTCGCGCCGCACGTACCGGCAGTCGACGACGAGACGCATCCCCGCCGCGCCGGGCGGCGTCACGCGACCGACACGCCCGTGACGGCCGCGATCTGCTCGGCGGCCGCGCGCGGCGTCTCGTAGTGGATCAGATGCCCGACGGCCGGGATCACCGCCATCGTCGCGTCCGGCAGCAGCGCATGCAGCCGCCGCACGTCGTCGAGCGTCGTGATGTCGTCGTGCTCCGCGGCGATCAGGTGCACGGGCAGCGTCAGCCGGTCGGCCCACTCGGTGACGTCGTGGGTGACGGAGGCGGTGAACGCCTCCGTCACGACGCGCTTCTCCGCGTACGCCGAGAAGAAGCGGTCGTGCTGGTTGTGGATCCAGGCGCGCAGCGCGGGATCCTTCGTCTTCGCGAGGAACGCCCCCGCACCACGGGTGATCACCCGGCTCTGCAGCAGCGCGTTGCCGATCCGCTCCGGCAGCGCCGCGCCGACACCGAAGTAGAGGGAGGAGAGCCGGGTGCCGAGCGCGTTCGGCCCGGCCAGCGCGGGCGCCGCGATCGGGTTGATGAGGATCGCCCGGGCCGCCGGCAGCGAGTCGGCGAGCGCTTTCGCCGCCACGATCGTGCCGAACGAGTGGCCGATGACCACGACATCGGAGCGGAGGCCGAGCGCCGCCGCGAACGCCCGCAACCACGCCGAGTAACCGTCGATCGAGTGCTCCCCCGCCAGCGCGCGGGAGGCGCCGAAGCCCGGCAGGTCCGGTGCGATCACGTGCACGCCGGGCAGGAACGAGACCACCGGCTCGAGCCCGTGGTGGTCGCCGCGGAAGCCGTGCACGAGCAGCAGCGTCGGGCCGTCGCCCGGCTCGCCGTACTCCCACCATGCGGCGGGCACACCGGCGACGACGGTGTCGTGGCGGGCGACCGGTGTCCGGGCGAGACCGGCGGCGTAGGGAGACGGGACGATGCGCATCGAGCACGCAGTCTAGGAACCCGTTCGACGCGTCCGCCCGTCCAGACGGTCGACGAGATCGGCGCGAGTAGCCTGATCGGACGCACGAAAGGCAGCTCATGTCGATCCAGTTGACACCGCCGGAGCCGACCGGCATCACCCTCTCGCCGCCCGTCACGCTCGAGGCACCGCCCGCCGCGGCCGAGCTGGTCCGGGTCGAGGACGCGCCCGGTCTGGTCCCGATCACGGCCGATGTGCGGGCGGAGAAGGAGCGGACGGCCGCCGCGTTCTCCACCGAGCTCGCGGGGATGGACCCGCGGGACCCGAAGTTCGCCGGGCAGATCGCGCAGATCGAGGTCCTCGGCCGCGACGAGGTACGCCGATCCTCCGAGGTCTCCTCCGAGATCCTGAAGCGCTCCACCACGTCGGCGGCGGGCGCGAAAGGCACCGGCGACTCCGGCTCGGCCGCGGTGGCCGGCGCGCTGGCGGACCTCCGCGTGCAGGTCGATGCGCTGACGCCGTCGTCGGAGCTGAGCAGGCCGCGCCGCATCCTGGGCATGATCCCGGGCGGCAACAAGCTGACCACCTACTTCCAGCGCTACCAGAGCGCCGAGGCGCAGCTGAACGGGATCGTGAAGGCGATCTCGCGCGGGCGGGACATGCTGATCAAGGACAACCTCTCGCTGCAGAAGGAGCGGGAGGGCCTCTGGCAGCTGATGGGGAACCTCGGCGGCGACGCCGTGCTGCTGTCCCGCATCGACGCGGAGCTCAGCGGGCGGATCGAATCCCTCAAGAGCACGGATCCCGATCGGGCCAACGCGCTGACGACGGACGCCCTGCTGCCGGTGCGGCAGCGGCACCAGGACATCCTGACCCAGATCACCGTCTCGGTGCAGTCCTACATCTCGATGGGGCTGATCATCGACACGAACAAGCAGCTGATCCGCGGCGCCGACGGTGCGCAGACGACCACGATGGCGGCGCTGCGGAACGCGATCATCGTCGCGGAGGCGCTGAACAACCAGCGGCTGGTGCTCGCGCAGATCGACGCGCTGAACACGACCACGAACTCGATGATCCTGAAGACCTCCGAGATGCTGCGCGACAACTCCGCGAAGATCCACGAGCAGGCCTCCTCCTCGGGTATCTCGATGGACGTGCTGCGGCAGTCGTTCGACAACATCTACGCGACGATGGACGCCGTGGACACGTACCGCCTGCAGGCGGCGGAGAACCTCGCCGGCACCTCCCGGGCACTCGAGGAGCAGATCACGCGCGCTCGGCCCTACCTCGAGCGCTCGCGCGCCCAGGACGCGGACGCGCAGCGCGGCAGCCTTCCTCCGGGCCGCTGACCCCGATGGTGTTCGACGGCTGGCCGTTCCGCCGGAGGGAGCCCGAGCCGGCGCCGGTCGCGCCGCTCCGCGAGCCGGGCGCGGGCTTCCGCATCGACGCGGAGGAGGACGGCGACCTCGGCGCCACCCTGGCGGGCACCCTCGCGGCGGTGCGGGCGGCGGGCGGCGAGCTGCCGGGTCCCGCCTGGTCGCGGCTGCGGCTGATCCTCGACCTGCTCGCGCCGCTGATCGCGCACGTCCGCGACCGCGGCGTCTCCGCCGAGCAGTCGATCCTGCTGCACTCCGTCGCCGGCGAGTACCTCCGCGATCCGTTGAACGCCTACCTGGCCATCGCGCGGTCGCAACGGGGTCCCGGTTCGGAGGCGGACGAGCTGCTCGACCGGCAGCTGCGGGTGCTGGAGTCCGCCACCCGCGACCTCGACGCGACGGTCCGCTCCGGTTCGCTGGCCGAGCTCGACCTGCACGGCCGGTTCGTGGCCGAGCGCTTCATGGTGTCCGAGCTGGAGGGCGACCGGTGAGCGTCGTCCTCACCCCCGGCGCCAACACCGTGCTGCCGCGCGATCCGGGCCCGGTGACGATGGCCTTCACGTGGCGGGTGCTCGGCGGCCGTGGCCCCCTCACCGAGCCCGTCGCCGCGGCGATCGTGTGCGGAGCCGACGGTCACGCGCTCAGCCCCGACCACCTCATCTTCTTCAACGAGCTGACCGTGCCGCCCGGTGCGGTCCGCTATGTGCCGAAGGACGAGATGGAGCGGATCGAGGTGGATCTGGCCTCGGTGCCGGCGGACGTCGACCGGATCGTGTTCCTCACCTACGTGAACCCCGATCCCCGCCGCCCCGGGTCGCTGGTGGCGCTGCGCGGGCTCAGCATCGCCGTCGTCGGGCCGACCGGTGTGGAGGTCGCACGCTTCCCGCTCGACCAGGTCGACGACCCGCGGATCACCGCCCTGCTGCTCGCGGAGCTCTACCGGCACAACGGGTGGTGGAAGGTGCGAGCCGTCGGCCAGGGCTTCGCCGGCGGCATCGCCGATGTGACCCGGGCCTACGGGCTGCGCGTCCACACGCCGTGAGCGCGCCCGCGACGCCGTGGATGCGGCGGCTCCCACGCCGGCCCGACGACGTGCCGAAGGACGGGTCGCACCTCGACCTGGTGCACCCTCCCCGCACCCACCACGATGCAGCCCCGGCTGCCCCGGCTGCCCCGCCCCCTGCGACGCTCACCGTGCTCGCCTCGCCCGCACCGCCCGCCGCGGTCACGCCTCCGCCGACGCGCGGCGCCGCGCTGATGCTCGTGCCACCTCGGGGGGTGACGGGCATCGTCACGCTCGACCCCGACGATCCCGTGGCCCGCATGGACGCGCTGCAGTCCGGGATCGGCGCGCTGGTCGTCCGGGGCGCGGAGCGGGTGGCGTGGGAGGACGTGGAGGAGCGCACCGGCGTCATCGGACCGGGCGACTCGTCGACCGGCGACGACATGCCGCTGCACGGCAACCGCTCGCTCGTCCGCCCCCTCGACGGCGACGTCGTCGTGACCCTCCGGCACGTCCGTCGACTGCGCAGGCTGCTGATCGACGTGCCCGCCAACACGGCGACGATGCTGCTGCCCTACCGCTCCGGCAGCATCCGCGCCGCGGACGCCTCGACCAGGCTCCGACTGTCGGTGGTCGTCGTCGACGGGCGCCTCGAGGCCCGGGCGGAGTACGGGCTGTCCGACCAGTGGGGCGCCGCGCTGCAGGCGATGGGCTGGTCGCCGCTCGCGTCCATCCCGCGCGCGACGCCCGACGCGTGGCAGTAGGCGACGCCTGGCAGTAGGCGTCAGGCCCCGGCCTCCTGGGAGAGCCAGAGCGCGATCTCCTCGCCGGCGAGCACGCCGGAGCGTGCCGTCACGCGGACTCCCGGCCGCTGCCAACCCGCGTCCTCCAGCTCGCCGTGCGCGGGCCGGATCGCGGCATCCGCCGTCGTCAGCAGGTCGGCGTCGAGCAGCGAGTCCCCCGCCGCGACGATCCGATCGGCGCCGAGCCGGTCGGCGAGCTCATGCGCCGCTGCACCCTTCGTGAGGGCGTCGGGCACGCAGTAGACCTTCCTGCCCTGCAGCGACACCGTCCAGCCGAGCGGCCCGGCGACGGCGGCGAGCGACCCGACCCACCCGTCGGGCAGGGCCGCTCGATCGACGACCGAGTAGCAGAAGAGGTCGTCGGCGACCCGGATGGTCGTCTGCACCCCGTGCTCGGCGGCCAGCTGCGCGAACGCCGCCCGCATCTCCGCGAGCGGCGCACCCGACGCCGCGAGCCGGAGGGCGACGGCCGCGGTGAACTCCGGATCCTCC
>NZ_CAXTHO010000112.1:0-9798 GCF_964244015.1 uncultured Amnibacterium sp.
TCGTGCTTGATCGACAGCTCGCGCGAGGGGATGACGCCCTCGGTCTTGTAGCCGACGTCGAGGAGGACCTCGTCGCGGTCGATCTTGACGACGGTGCCCTCGATGAGGTCGCCGTCGTTGAAGAACTTGAGGGTCAGCTCGACCGCGGCCAGGAAGTCTTCAGCGGATCCGATGTCATTGATCGCGACCTGCTTGGGGGCCGAGGCGGTCGGTGTGAGAGTCATAGAGATGGTGTGGTGGTTTCTTCGTGTCGGGTCACGACGTGCCGGACGGCCGCCGCGGCGTGCGGATGGAGTTGTGGCGGGCGCCTGAGGCGGCCGTGCGGCCGGTGCCCGTGGACACGGACGAGCGAGATGTCGTCGTACCCCTCGCGACCCGCGGCAGCGAAGCCGCGGACGCGATCCCACAGCCTACCCGCATTCCCCCGACCGCGGGACGGCGGGGCTCCGCCTCCTCATCGCGGCCCGGCGGCGAGCGGAGGAACGGATTCCGCGCGGGCGATGCAGCGGATCGCGTGCCGTGACACGCTCGAAACAGGGCGGGGCGTAGCCTCACCGCAGAAGCTCGCCGGCGTCGAGGAAGTCGCTGGTCCCCGTACCGACGTGCTCTGGAGGCGACATGTGCCGACTGCTCGGCTCCGTCTCCCCCGCGCCCGCCACGGTCGAGGCCGTGCTCGGCGCCGGGCAGCAGCAGGTCTTCACCGACATGGCGAGGCTCCACCGGGACGGCTGGGGCACGGCGTGGCTGGACTCCTCGGGCCGGGTCCGCCGGCACGTGCGGCCGACCTCCGGCATCGGCGATCCCGAACTTGCGGACACCCTCGCCGGCGGCCCCTCCACCGCCCGCATCGTGCACCTCCGGCTCGCGACCCGGGGCCTCGCGTGCTCCACCGAGAACACGCACCCCTTCCTCGCGGACGGCATGGCGTTCGCGCACAACGGGTCGCTGGAACCGACCGGCCCGATCGAGCGCCTGATCGGACCCGAGCAGCTCGCCGCGCTCGAGGGCACCACGGACAGCGAGCGCTACCTCGCGGCGGTCCGCACCCTCGTCGCCAAAGGTGCCACGGTGTTCGAGGCGCTCGTCGAGACGGTCGCGTCGCTGCGGGTCGCGTACCCGAACCGCAGCTTGAACGCGCTGCTGCTGACGAGCACCGAGCTGCTCGTCGTGCACGCGAGCGAGAACGTGCCGATCCCCCTCGGCGTCTTCGCCGCGAGCGGCATCCCGCTCGAGCGCCTCCCGCGGCACCACGTCGACGCCTACTACCTGATGCGGACCCGGAGGGGCGAGGACGGCTCCGTCCAGTTCGCGTCGAGCGGCCTCGACATCGCCGGCTGGGAGCCGGTGCCCGCCGAGACGGTCACGCGCGTGGATCTGTCGACGCTCGCGACACAGACGGTGTCCCTCGCGGACGCGAGTCCCTCCCGCCTCGTCGCCTAGCACTCCAGCAGGCCAGCAGCACGTCGGCAGGCCAGGAACGGTCGTTCCGGCCTGCCGAGGTGCAGACAGCCTGCTGAAGTGCTTCCGCGCTACTCCTTGTCGAGGTCGGTCGACAGCAGATCGACCAGGGAGTCGAGCGCGGCATCGGCGCCGTCGCCGTCCGCGGACAGGGTGACCTCCTCGCCGTGGCCGATCCCCAGCGACAGGATGCCGAGGATGCTGGCGGCGTTGACGCTCTTGCCCGCCTTGGTGGTGAGCGTGACGGGCACGCCCGCCTTCGCCGCGGCCTGGCTGAACAAGGATGCGGGCCGGGCGTGCAGGCCGACGCTCGATGCGATGGAAACGGTTCGCTCAGTCATGGTGCTCCTTGCTGTGGTGGAGGGCTTGGCCCGGGTCAGTCGTCATCGTCGTCGCTGGGCGTGAGCAGGGTGTAGACCTGCTCGGCGCTCGTCGCGGAGCGCAGCTGCTCGGCCTTCTCGGGGTCGAGGAGGATCTCCGCCAGCTGCGAGAGCAGCGCGATGTGGCCGCCGCCCGCCGCCGCGATGCCGACGCACACGGAGACCGCGTTGCCTCCCCAGTCGACGCCTTCGGGGAACCGGAGGACGACGATGGCGTCGTGCTGGACCGACTCCTTACCCGCGAGCGTGCCGTGCGGGATGGCGACGCCTTCGCCGACGAAGGTGGACACGGTGTTCTCGCGCTGGATCATCGCGTCGACGTACGACTCGTCGACCGCGCCGGCCTCGACGAGTGCGGCACCGCACTGCCGGACGGCGTCGAACCGGTCGACGGCCGTGCGATCGAGGCGGATGGAGTCCTCCGCGAGGAGGGCGGTGAGGGCGGTGTCCGGCATCGTCAGACCTCGACCGTCGAGCCGTCCAGGATCGCCTTGACGATCTGCGCGACCTTCGGGTCGCCAAGGAACAGCTGGAACGGGACGACGGGCACATCCGGAACGACCCCCCGTGCGCGATCGGCGAGGCCCGCCTGCGTGACGACGACGTCGGCATCCTTCGGGATGCTGGCGACCGGTGAGTGCTCGACGACGACGCCGGTCTTCTTGAGCTGCTTCTTCAGCTGACCGGCCAGCATGACGCTGCTGCCCATGCCTGCGTCGCAAGCGACGATCAGCTTCTTGATGCTGGATCCATCGATCGTGGTCATACGGATGTGCTCCTTCGCTCGGGTCCGAGTGGACCCTACTTGACTGTGCTGCAACACAGACAGGGCGGGGGCAATGCCCCCGCCCTGCGTGATGAGAAACCGGGTCAGGCGCCGGCGACCGCCGTCTTCCGACCCTTGTTGGCCGCGTTGCGGGCGTTCGCCTCGTCGAGGTCCATCGCGACCTTCTCGCTGCGACCGAAACCGAGCAGAGCCGAGCCTGCACCGAACGAGAACAGCGCCGCGATGATCACGCCGAGGAGGTTCGGCAGCAGCGTGCTCGGTGCCGAGACCAGCACGTAGGCGATGATCGACCCGGGCGAAGCAGCCGCGAGAAGACCGCCACCGAAGAGCACGAACGACAGCACACCGGCTGCACCGCCGATGATGGCGGCGATCACGAGGATCGGCTTCATCAGCACGTACGGGAAGTAGATCTCGTGGATGCCGCCGAGGAAGTGCACGATCATCGCGGACGGGACCGTCGGACGGACCGCGCGCGGACCGAACAGCAGCATCGCGGCGAGGATACCCAGGCCGGGGCCGGGGTTCGATTCGATCATGAACAGGATCGAGGTGCCGCCGCCGGTGCCGGCCTGCTGCACACCGAGGGGCACGAGCACGCCGTTGCCGATCGCGTTGTTCAGGAACAGCACCTTCGCGGGCTCGACGATGATCGACGCCAGTGGCAGGAGGCGGGACTCGACGAGCGTGTTGACGATCGCGCCGAGGCCACCGTTGATGAAGTTGATGATCGGGCCGAGGAGGTAGATGCCGACGATGGCCATCGCGCCGCCGATGATGCCGGCGGAGAAGTTGTCGACGAGCATCTCGAAGCCGCTGGCCAGCTTGCCGTCGACGATGCGGTCCCACAGCTTGAGGACGACCGCCGCGAGCGGACCCATGATCAGGCCGGCGAGGAAGTTCGGGCCGAGGCCCGTGATGTCCTTCGGCGCGGTGAGGCCGTCCGTGAACGGCGGGACGAGGCCGAGCGCCACGGGCGCCACGATGGCACCCATGGTGGCGATGGCGCCGACGACCGCGCCGCGCTGACCGTGGACCTGACGGCCACCGGTGTAGCCGATCAGGATCGGCAGCAGGAAGACGATGATCGGCCCGACGACGGTGCTGACCGTCGCCGCGAACGGCACGACGTCCTTCGCGCCGATGGCGCCGGTGCCGCGGGCGATGAGGTTGATCCACCCGTTGGGGATGGTGATCGCGGTGATGAGGCCCCAGGCGATGAACGCCCCGAGGTTCGGCATGATCATGCCGGCGAGGAAGGCGCCGAAGCGCTGGATCGCCGCGCGCGGGCCTGTGCCCGTGACGGTCGGCGTGAATGCGGACATTGTCCTTGTTACCCCTTTGTAGCGAGTCCAGTGGTCAGGTGCAGCGGGTTCTCAGTGGTCCGACGACGCGGACTTCCTGCATCCAAGCCTCAAACGTTGTGAGTGTCAACCGCGGCGCGGCAGCCGTTCCGCCTCAGTGCGCGGCGACGTCCCAATCGTGACCTGTGCCGACCTGGACCTCGAGCGGGACGCGGAGCGATGCGGCGTCGCGCATGCGGGTCTCGACGATGTCGGCGAGCTCGTCGGCCTCGCCCGGCGCGACCTCCAGCACGAGCTCGTCGTGCACCTGCAGCAGGAGGCGGGACCGCAGGTCGCGCTCGGCCAGATCGCTGCCCACGCCGATCATCGCGATCTTCATGATGTCGGCGGCGGCGCCCTGGATCGGAGCGTTCAGCGCCGCGCGCTCCGCGTTGCCGCGGAGGACCCGGTTCGCGCTGTTCAGGTCGGGGAAGGGGCGCCGGCGCCCGAAGATCGTCTCGGTGTAGCCCGCGACCCTGGCCTGCTCGACGACGTCCCTGAGGTAGTCGCGCACGCCGCCGAAGCGCTCGAAGTAGCCCTGCATCAGGTCCTCCGCTTCGCGACGGTCGATCCGCAGCTGCTGCGACAGGCCGAAGGCCGACAGCCCGTAGGCGAGCCCGTACGACATCGCCTTCACCTTCGTCCGCATGAACGGGGTGACGTCGGCGGGGTCGACCCCGAACACCCGGGAGCCGACGAACCGGTGCAGGTCCTCGCCCGAGTTGAACGCCTCGATGAGCCCGGCGTCCTCGGAGAGGTGGGCCATGATCCGCATCTCGATCTGGGAGTAGTCGGCCGTGAGCAGGTTCGGGTAGCCCTCTCCCGCGATGAAGGCGCCGCGGATCCGCTTCCCCTCCTCGGCCCGGATCGGGATGTTCTGCAGGTTCGGGTCGTTCGACGAGATGCGGCCGGTCGTCGTGCCGGTCTGCACGTAGGTCGTGTGGATGCGGCCGTCGTCGGCGATGCCGCGCTGCAGCGTCTCGATGATCTGCCGGAGCTTCGACGCGTCGCGGTGCTGCAGCAGCACGTCGAGGAAGGGGTGCGGGTTCGTCGCCTGCAGGTCGGCGAGCGCGTCGGCGTCGGTGGAGTAGCCGGTCTTCGTCTTCCTGGTGCCGCGCATGCCGAGCTCGCCGAACAGCACCTCCTGCAGCTGCTTCGGGGAGCCGAGGTTGAGCTCGTGGCCCACGATCGAGTACGCCTCGTCGGCGAGCTCGGCGATGCGCGTCGACAGCTCGGTGTTCAGCGCGTCGAGGGCGAGCGCATCGACGGCGACGCCCGCGGTCTCCATGCGGGCGAGCACCTCGAGGGTCGGCAGCTCGATGTCGACGAGCACCTCGAGGGTCTTCGCGTCGAGCCCCTCCCGCAGCACGTGAGCCGAGCGGAGGACGTACCAGGCGTGCGTCGGTGCGGGGCTGCCGCCGCCGACGTCGGGGACCAGCTGGTTCGGGTCCGCCTCGGGCAGGCGCTCCTGCAGGTACCGGTCGACGATCTGCGCGAGGGTCTTCTCCTGGCCGCTCGGGCGCAGCAGCCAGCCCGCGAGCAGGGTGTCGAAGACGACGCCGCGCAGCACGAGCCCGCTCGCGAGCAGCGCCTTCGTCTGCGTCTTCGCATCATGCAACTGCTTCGGAGCGGCGGGGTCGGCGAGCCAGCGCTCGATCGGCGCGTAGTCGGCCCGGCCCGGCTGCCACGACAGGTCGACGGTCTCGTCGGGCGCGGCGACGCCGATCGAGACGACCTTCCCGCCCTGCGTCTCGACCTGGAGCCCGAGCCCCTGAGGGTTGGCGGCACCGACCCGGTCGAGCCACCGCTGCAGCTCCTCATCGAGCAGCAGCTGCGGTGCGGGAGCCGGCGCGGCGGCATCCGCGTCGGCGTCCGCCTCCGGAGCGGACCCTGACACCCCGCCGCCCTCGAGCTTCAGGACGCGGTCCAGCAGGGTGCGGAACTCGAGGCGCTTGAAGACGGCGCGCACCGCGTCCTCGTCGATCGGCCGGCGGACGAGATCGCCGGGCGCCACCGGCAGCTCGACGTCGGTCAGCAGCCGGTTGAGCCGCCGGTTGCGCGCCGCGTTCTCCCACTGCTCGCGCAGCTTGTCGCCCACGACGCCCTTGACCTCGGCTCGATGCTCGAGCAGGTTCTCGAGCGAGCCGTACTGCGTGATCCATTTGACGGCGGTCTTCTCGCCGACCTTGTCGATGCCGGCGAGGTTGTCGCTCGTCTCCCCGACGAGCGCCGCGATCTCGGGGTACTGGTGCGGCTCGATGCCGTACCGCTCCTTCACCTTCGCCACGTCGTAGCGGGTGAGTTCGGAGACGCCCCGCACCGACGGGTAGAGCAGTGTCACGTCGTCGTTGACCAGCTGGATCGAGTCCCGGTCGCCGGAGACGACGAGGACCTCGTAGCCCTGCTCGCGACCCTGCACGGAGAGCGTCGCGAGGATGTCGTCGGCCTCGAAGTCCTCCTTGGTGACGGTGGGGATGTTCATCGCCGCCAGCGCCTCCTGCAGCAGCGGGATCTGGCCCTTGAACTCGGGCGGGGTCTCGTTGCGGGTGCCCTTGTACTCGGGGTACTCACGGTTGCGGAAGGAGAACCGGGAGATGTCGAACGCGACGGCGAGGTGGCTCGGGCGCTCGTTCTGCAGCAGGAGCAGCAGCATCGACAGGAAGCCGTGGATCGCGTTCGTGTGCTGGCCGTCGGAGGTGCTGAAGCTGTCGACCGGGAGGGCGTAGAACGCTCGGAACGCGAGCGAGTGCCCGTCGACCACGAGCAGCGTGGGCTTCGACGCGTCGGGCATGATGCCAGCGTAGTGAGCGCCTCCGACGCTCCCCCGATGCCCCTGGAGGCACGCATGCAGGTACCCGACGGGCTCGATCCCGAGCTGATGGAGCGCCTCGTGGCCACGCGGGGCGGCGAGCTCGCCGTGAGGATGGAGATCGACTTCCTCGAGCTGTCAGCCGCCCACTCCGTGGCTCGCATGCCGGTGGAGGGGAACCGCCAGGTCGTCGGGCTGCTGCACGGCGGCGCGCACGTGGTGCTCGGCGAGAGCCTCGGCAGCATCTCCTCCGCGATCCACGCGGGCCGTGGGCGCTACGCCGTCGGGATCGAGATCAACGCGACCCACAGCCGTTCGGCGACCGAGGGATTCGTGACGGCGACCTGCGACGCGCTGGTGCTGGGCGGCACGCTCTGCACCCACGAGATCGTGATCCGCGACGACGCCGGCGAGCGCCTGTCGACGGTCCGCATGACGAACCTCCTCCGCGACGCCCGCTGAGGGTCCTCGCGTGAGCACGTCAGCAGGCTGTGCACTCTTCGGCAGGCCCGAACGGGCCCCACAGCCTGCTGAAGCGGATGCGGCCTGCTGGAGTGCTGCCGCGCGAACCGCGGCCCTGCTGCTTGGCGGCCTTACTTCTTGGCGGCGCTGAGCTGCTCGATGACCGCGGCGGCGACGTCGTGCATCGTCAGGCGGCGGTCCATCGAGGCCTTCTGGATCCAGCGGAACGCCTCCGGCTCGGACAGACCCATCTTCTCGTTCAGAAGGCCCTTCGCGCGGTCGACCAGCTTGCGGGTCTCGAAGCGCTCGACCATGTCGGCGACCTCGGACTCGAGCGCGACGATCTGCGCGTACCTGGCGAGGGCGATCTCGATCGCGGGCAGCAGATCGGCCGGGGTGAAGGGCTTCACGACGTAGGCGAGCGCACCCGCCTCGCTCGCCTGCTCGACGAGCTCCTTCTGGCTGAACGCGGTGAGCAGCACGACCGGCGCGATGTGGTTCTTGGTCAGCCGCTCGGCCGCCTTGATCCCGTCGAGCTGGGGCATGCGGACGTCCATCACGACCAGGTCGGGGCGGAGCTCGGTCGCGAGCTGGACGGCGGTCTCGCCGTCGCCGGCCTCACCCACGACATCGAAGCCGTTGTCCCGCAGGATCTCCACGATGTCGAGACGGATCAGGGATTCGTCCTCGGCGACGACGACGCGGCGAGGCGCGTTGGATCCGATCTCAGCCACGTCGAGAGCCTAGGGTATTGACGCACGCCGGCCGGTGTGGCGGAACGGCAGACGCGGCGCACTCAAAATGCGCTGTCCGTGAGGACGTGTGGGTTCGAGTCCCACCACCGGTACGCGACGAGGACGACCACCTCGGCCGTGGTCGTCCCTGCTTCGGGAACCTGCGCCGCGGCTGCCGACCGGTGCGCGTTCAGCGCTCCGGCGCGGCCTCGGATCCGCTCGCGGATCCGAGGCGATCGATTCAGATGAAGCGGGCGTAGGCGGGCGCCGCTCCGCCGATCGCGTCGCCCATCACGTGCACGCGCATGTCGTTCGTCGAGCCGGTGATCCCGGGAGGGCTCCCGGCGATCACGACGACCTTGTCGCCGCGGTTCACGCGGTCGATGCCGAGCAGCACGTCGTCGACCTGGTGCATCAGCTCGTCCGTGGTCGTGACGCGCGGCACGAGGAAGGTCTCCACGCCCCAGCTGAGCGCGAGGCGCGAGCGGATGCCGGGCTCCGGCGTGAAGGCCAGCACGGGGATCTTCGACCGGAGGCGCACCATGCGGCGGACCGAGTCGCCCGACTCGGTGAACACGCAGAGGAACTTCGCTCCGACGAAGTCGGCGACCTCGGCGGCCGCGAGGGTGATCGCGCCGCCCTGGGTGCGCGGCTTCGTGCCGAGCGGCAGGATCCGATCCAGCCCGTGGTCCTCCGTCGACGTCACGATGCGCGCCATCGTCGACACGGTGACGACGGGGTACTCCCCCACGCTCGTCTCGCCGGAGAGCATCACGGCGTCGGCGCCGTCGAGCACCGCATTCGCGACGTCGGAGGTCTCCGCGCGGGTCGGGACGGGCGAGGAGATCATCGACTCGAGCATCTGCGTCGCGACGATGACCGGCTTCGCGAGCCGGCGGGCGATCTCGCACGCCTGCTTCTGCACGATCGGCACCTGCTCGAGCGGCAGCTCGACACCGAGGTCGCCACGGGCCACCATGACCCCGTCGAAGCTGTCGATGATCGCCTCGAGGTGCTCGACCGCCTGCGGCTTCTCGATCTTCGCGATGACCGGCACGCGCCGGCCGACCTCGTCCATGATCTCGTGCACGCGGGTCAGGTCGTCGGGGCTGCGGACGAAGGACAACGCGATCAGGTCGGCGCCGAGCGCGAGGCCCCACTTCAGGTCGGCCTCGTCCTTGTCGGACAGCGCGGGCACGTTCACCGCGACCCCGGGCAGGTTGATGCCCTTGTTGTTCGAGACGGTGCCGGCGACGACGACGCGGGTGCGCACGCGGACACCGTCGGTGTCGATGACCTGGATCCGGACCTTGCCGTCGTCGATCAGGAGGAAGTCGCCGGCCTTCACGTCTTGCGGAAGACCCTTGAAGGTGGTGCCGACCAGCTCTTTCGTGCCGAGCACGTCCTCGATGGTGATGGTGAAGACGTCGCCCTCGGCCAGCTCGTGCGGGCCGTCGGCGAAGCGGCCGAGGCGGATCTTCGGTCCCTGCAGGTCGACGAGCACCGCGACGGCCCGGCCGGACGCGTCGGCCGCCTCCCGGACGTTCCGGTAGACGCCCTCGTGGACCTCGTAGCTGCCGTGGCTCAGGTTCATCCTGCACACGTCGACCCCGGCGTCGATGACGGCCCGGATGTTCTCCAGGCTCGACGTGGCGGGGCCGAGCGTGGCGACGATCTTGGCGCGTCTCATGCGGTGGGGTTCCAGCTTTCGCGGTTCGGCGGATGGTGCGGTTCGAGGCTAGCCGCATGGTGCGGACGGGGACGAACGGGGGGTCAGACGGTCATCGCCCGATCGGTGGGGCGCACCGGAGCGGGCAGCTCGGTC
>NZ_CAXTHO010000113.1:0-9728 GCF_964244015.1 uncultured Amnibacterium sp.
CGCGGATCAAAGCCCCAAAACCCGGATCTGGCCACCCCTGTGATCGAAGTCAGGTTTGAATCGACGATTGCCCACATTTTGCCCACACTTGTGCGCGCCAGGTCCTCATCGAGGCGGATCGCGACGGCGTCGAGATCGTCGTCGAACAGGTCGGCGTAGACGTCGAGCGTCATTGCGGCGGAGGCGTGACCGAGCATCCGCTGGACCGCCTTCACGTTGGCGCCGGAGCGGATAGCGAGGCTCGCGGCGGTGTGCCGGAGGTCGTGCAGCGTGAGCGGCGGAACCCCGGACTCGAGGATCGCATTCCAGAACCATCCCTTGCCCGGTCCATGCACCCGGCGTAGATAGCTGCCGTCGAGGCCGGGAAAGAGCAGGTCGTCGTCGCGCTTGTCCGCACAGGCTCGCGCGATCGCGGGGGAGAGCGACGCCGGGAACGGCACGGAGCGCTGCTTGTGCGACTTCGGTGTGCCGACGATGATCTGTTCGCCGACCTGGACGGCGTTCTGCCGGACGTTGAGTCGCCGCCGGTACGAGTCGACGTCGCCGACCCGAAGCCGTGTCGCCTCGCCCCAGCGCAACCCGCAGTACGCGAGCACCAGGACCAGCGGGCCGAGGTCGCCAGCGGCGATCGCCAGCTCGCTGACCTGGTCGTGCGTCAAGTAGGTGTGCGCCTTCTTGACCTTCCGGGGCATCTTCACGCCGCGGGCCGGATTCGAGAGCATCCGTCGGTCGCGTACAGCGACGTCGAGGATCGCGGCGAGCACACCGTAGGCGCGGATGACCACCGTCGCGCTTCGCCGATCACTCATCTCGGTCACCCAGGCGCGGACTTCGCTGTACCGGACGTCGGAGACGGCGGTCGTACCCCAGCGCGGCTCGACCTGTAGACGCCACGCGATCTCGAGCACACGGAGCGAGGAGGGTTTGAGGTGCGACTGCTGCGTCAGCCACGTAGCTCCGAGCGGCCCGATTGGTTGCCGAGCCTCGGTTGCGTCGACGAACTCGCCGCGGGCCATCGACACCCGGATGGACTCGAGGAACAGCTCCGCCTCGCGCTTCGTCCGGAACCCGCGCTTGTCCGTCTGAGTGTGGTCGGGTTTCCGGTAGCGGACCCGGTACCGCTTGCCGGCCGCCGTCTCGTACGCGGTGATCGTGGGCATCGTTCGACCTCTTGATCTACTCGGCGCTCTAGGGAGCCGACGCAGCGTGCATCGCGCGCACCCGTGCGGGCAGCATCCACGTGGGTAGGGCGTCGCCTTCCCACAGGCCGCGTTGGTCGTAGACCTCTCGTATCTGGACCTGTGGAGCGATGGCGCGGCCCATCGGCAGGGACTCGAGTGCTAGTCGGACGGCTCGAGCGCCCTCGGCGTTGCAGAGATACGTGACCGCCGACATCTCGCGGAGATCGAAGCGGCGCTGGAACGCTTTGAAGATCGACATGTACCCCGGGGTGCGCTTACCCGCCAGTTCCACCTCGACGAGTTCGACCCAGTCCCCGACGAGTGCGACGCCGTCGGCTTGATGTCCTCCGGCGTAAGCGGGCTTGTCATCGCGCTGCCATGCGTACCCAGCGGTCGCGTACCGAGCCGATGCGGCAGCGACGGCGACCTCGTGCCGGGTCGTCTGCCGATATAAGTTCGGCTTCGACAGCCCCGTTCCGGCGTAGGTCACCCACACCAGTGACCCGCCGGCGCCGCCGAGCTGTGCGCGCCCGATCATGCCCGCCGTCTCCATCCGAGCGCACCATGACTGCGCACGTCGCACAGAGACCGGACCGGGCTGGTCGTTCAGCGCCCCGAGAACCCACCGCACCGACTGGACATTCGCGATCCGCACGATCGAAAACCACGTCAGCATCGACTCGTCCCGCGGCATCACCCACACGGTCCGCTCGCCCCGATTGAAGGTCCGCACCATCACCCCACCACTGCCCTCTCGAACCCGCTCCCGCATCACGCACGAGAACACCGCCCTCCGACAGCACCATCACTCCACCGCATCCGCCACCACCCACCCCCGCTTCTGTGACCCACCATCACAACCACTTCCCCACCCCTCCTTCTTCTCCTCGCCACCTCCTCTCTTCTTGCCCTGTCCTGGCCTGCCACCTGTACTTCTGAACCACCCTCAGTCAGCAACGCTTTTCTGCTGAGTGAGGGTGGTTCGGAAGCCGCGTCAGCGGAGGTGGCAGGCCAGGACAGGGCAAGAACCCCGAAACCCGTCGCCGCTCCCTCGCACCCGACGAGGCATGCGACGACGGAGGCTCAGAGTCGAGATGTCTATCGAGCGCAAGCCGAACGATTGGCTCGCGGGCCAACTCCGGGTTCTCTGCGCGGGGGACGACGTTCACGGGGATCGTGAGGCTCGGTACTAGGCTCCGGTGGGCCTGAACGTGCCCGCAGAACCGCCTGGCACCACTAGCCATCTGCATCCGCGATAGTCGAGTCTCCCCCGGGCTGATCCGTCGGCGCGGGCACTTCGACCGACTGATCAGGGCTTGGCAGTACCGCAACCCCCCAGCGACCGACGCCAACCGCCTGAGTCCAGATGTGAGCGCTGTCGAACGCAATCGCGTCGGCTGGTGGCCGCTGGCGAGAGGCGGCTAACTCGAGCGCACGCCGGATGAAATGACCTGAGCCGAGCAGCGAACGCGGGCCAGGGCCCCATGTCGAGTCACTGCTCCACAAGACCCGAAGCGCCGACTCACGTACCCCAGCAGAGCCTCGAACCGACTTCGTGCCCCACTCCAACACAGCTAAGTACAGGGGTCGACCGCCGTCTGTACTCACACGCGCAATTCGTTTTCCCGCGACCTCAACACTTACATTCCCAGAAAGGGCCACATGCGACATCGCTCGAAGGGCTTCTCCTCCATTTGCCCCACCATCTCGCAGACCCGGAACGCTCGCATGAAGAAAAGACCGTGGAACGAGTAATTGGGCGGCCATCTCGTTGCATAGTTCTTCAAGTCTCCAGTATTCCGATCGGGAGGACGGCGAGATGGGGATCTGCAGATCGATTACGCAGTGCGCGATTTCGTGCGCCAGCAGGAATCTCGCCGACGGATCCGAAAAGGGGTTACCCGACTTGCCGAGTGTTACGCGGTAGCCGCCAGGAACCCGCCGTTCGGAATGCCCGAAGCGCGGCCGCACCTTCGGGTCGATCATCACCTCGATATCCAACTGACGAGTAAACCGGGACAAGTCGACTGGCGCGTCAGCAGGTGCGCGCGCTAGAAAGTCGGCACTAGCGTGCCTCGCGAGTTGCAAATGCCGGTCAAACTTGTCGGTTACCGTATGTACTCTACAATCAAGGGTCGGTCGTTCGGAAATGCCCGCCGATCCGCAGCAAGGGTTGGCTGGTTCCGACCTGCAAACACCGGTGTTTCAACTCGTTGGTCGGATTCCCTGAGGTTGGGCATTGTCGCGATAAGCGACTTAGCGATATCTACTGCCTTCTGCTCTGAGTAAACGCCAAGCAGATAATCAAATGTCCGCTCCAGCAGACTCTCCTGTCCGCGTTCGATCAATGTATCCAGCGCTTCCGGTGACACTGCGACGTGCATGTGCCACAATCGTTGAAAGCGAAGGCGCTGGGCGTCGAGATGACCTCCCGTGAGGCCATCCTTGGACCCGTCCTCGTGCTCGGCCAGCGTCTTAACGGAGTCGTCAAGCAGCACCTGCACCTGCGCGACTTTCGCATTCATTTTTCGTCGGGGGCAATACACGGCAAACGAGCCGGGGGGGAAAGCAAATTGCTCTTCAAGTGCGCGAGCAAGATTCAACCGCGCCTGCCCGCCGTCTTCGGCAACTCCGCCCGGAATTGAGAAGGAACGCGTAGCTGGATCAGGGTCGCCGCTGAATCTGCGCATCTGGCTCTCCTGGCCGCTGTCCTTCGGATAGAAAGAGAGTGCGAGTTTATGCAGCTGACGTCGTCGTATGCTGCCGAGAAGTGCGCGAGCGGCCTCAAGCCGACTGCGGCGCTCGTCATCAATCTCCCCGGTCTTGAGCGCTTCAACCGCTTCCTCGTCGAGGAGATCTAAGATCTCGTAATCGTCGCAATCGAGTATCCGCTCGACGAGCGTCGAGAAATAGCTCGGCCCTTCAGAAAGTCTGGCATCCGCGATCTCGGCTACCGCCCGTTCGAGCATCGCGGTAGCATTTAACTTAGTCCGGTGGAAGAGCGCGATTTCGGCGAGCTGGTATCTGCTCTCAAGCAGATCGAGCACACTAGTCACCGCATCGGTACGAGGGCGCTCGGTCGTGCGAAGGTTGAGGACGAGTCGCGAGGTTTCGGGCGCCCCGATGCGGCCCGACACGCTTTGTCGAACTTCTAGATAGTCAAGAAGGCGGAGATCGGGCGCACGAGTCTTCCCGATGTGATGCCAGTCCCGGTGGAGATAATCGAGCAGGTCGGCGCAAAGAGTGTTTCCGATGAGGTCGCGGCAGACGGCGGTGCGGAAAATCTCTGTCGAAGGACTGTTCAGACGTGACTTGCTAATGATGTCGAGCAGAATTTCAGTTGCTTCACGTCCCGGTGCGGCCAGCGCTGCCTCCTTGGCGTAAAGTCTATTAACTAATGCTCGAAGTGATTCGGTGTCTTGCCCGCGCCATGACGTTCGGCCGAAGACCAAATTCAGCCGTTCGTCGGCGTCATGTGGCGCGAGTAGCGCGAGCTCGTCTTCAAAAGTATGTCCGTACGCGAGGTGGCCAATATCGTGCAGCAATGCGCCGAGGCGAGTGAGCTCGCGTTCAGAGGGGCTCAGCGGCGCATCGGGGAGCCACTCCAGCGCATTACTACGAACGTTCTGAGCGCCGAGCACAACCCGGTTTCGCTCTACCGCGTCCATCATGACTGTGACGGCGTGAAGTGTGCCGATCGCGTGTTCAAAACGCTTGTGAGTTGCCCCAGGGAATACTGTGCTGACGAACCCCAACTGATTAATCTCGCGAAGTCTTTGGAAGGCGGGATGATCGATGACTCGTAGTTCTCGGGGTGTCAGTCGCACGGAACCCCAGACAGGTACGAAGACCTCCTTCGACTGCACTTCGTCTGCGGACGGGGGGATGTCGCTGCCAGACGCGCTTCCCATGTCGTTGGTCGCGCGCGGGCCGCGCCCGGACTCCGGGGAAGTCGAGGGAGCCTCACTGGGTCCGGACTCGTCCGGCCACAGAGGAGCGTCCGCCTGGTGGACGGCGAGGTCTGGATCGGTCACGAGACTCCTTGCGTCACCCGCCGGTCGGCCGCCGGCCCGGATTGGCTGAGGCCCATGTGGATCAAGAGCGGTGCCCCCACTTCCACTTGCACCATGGTGGCTCCTCCCGCCGCGGGACTCAAGGGTCGTGGCCACACAGTCGGCCACCGGCCGAGTGGACCCGCCCGGATGCTGTCCGCAGCCGAACCACGGGTGTCAGACGACGTGGCCGCCGGGAGCGCTGATCATTCGCAGCCGTCGATCCCGAGCGTCGCAGATCCGGTCCGCGATATCCCGCAACGACGCGGATAGCCACATGTCCGCCGACAGGCCTTCTTGGTAATCGGCTTGAGCAATGCTGTTGACCCTTCCGTCGTCTTCAAGGCGCTTGACGTTCGGGTAGTTGCGAGCGTCCGTCCAGACTCCAAGCGTGCGTCCCCCGCCACCACCGACCACCGAGAACACGGGTATGTCGCTAGGGCCGTCGGCGACATAGATCATGTTGGCGATGGGCACTCGGCGCTCGTCGGAGTCCATTCGGGCGTTAACGTCGATGCTTGGCTCAACATTTACGCCCTTATTTATCTCGAAGACGGCGCGGGTCTTGGTAGTGTTGTCGAGCACGTACCCAATTTGGGTTGGCTTCTCGGTGAGATCCATCTTGCTTAGCTGCTGCAGGTAGCCCTGCTGTGGAGGGTCCGCCAACAGTTCGCAGGCCCACACGCCGTCGACGTGTTTGAAGATTTGGTTGCCTTCGATCATTTGCCGGAGGCCGGTGGAGACTATGTAGTGCTCCACCTTGAGGTCGTTGTGATTGTATCTTTCGTCGTCCGATACGATGGCGCGCATTCGGTCGAGTAGGTCTGGCATGCCGGGAGCGAGCTCCACGGAGGCACCAAACTCACGGAGCTTCTGATTGGTGAGACCCTCAAACGGGCCGCCATCAATGTAGGTGAGCATATGCCCGAGGTAGGCGGTGTCTTTCGACACCCGCAGGCCCCGTTCGCCATAGTGAGCAACCAACGCGTTCACCTCGCGCCAAAACTCTGCTGCGTCCACGCCGTAGTGGTCGAAGATGGGCTGCTGCATGTAGCCCGGTGTCAAAGTCTTGTCGAAGTCCCAGATGAACGCGATGATATTCTGAGAATTGAGGGCGGGAGGCATTTAGCATCTTTCGGGGCCAGTGAAGCTGTAGGTGTTCGCTTCATTCTTCCACCATCCTTGTAGCGTCGCACTAGCCCCTCGCAAAAATTCGTGTCCTAAGCCCATCTGGGCGAGTGGTGCGAGAACGCTCACTTGCCAGCCCAGGTCGGAAAGAGAGCGCAAGATCGGCCCGAGATGCCTGCATTGCTCTGCATCGTCGGTGATCAATTCGAGCGACCGGTGCCCCTGAATCACTATCGCCTGCTGTCGCCCTGGCTGGACATCTACCAAGCCCGCCCTGGAGCACAGTTCGACGAGGGGGAATACGGCAACATCTGCACCGCTGGCCCGCCAGCGGGTCTCCGCTGCCTCGGCCACTGCTTGATTGGAGCGCCACTCTGCTTCGCCGGTCACGGGGGGAGAGCGTACGGACGCACGGCGACATCAGCGCTTGCGACTACGGCATGGCGGGGGAGCCGTGCTGCATCGGCCGCGCGATCCTCGCTACTCGAGTTGCCGAGCGTCGGTTGAGCGACTACGTGGAGTCACCTATTCAGCGCTTCGTAGCTCTCGACGGTCAAGGGCGATGTCGACAAAATGGCCGTCTGGCCTGGTTCGAGTCGTTGTTCGAAGAGTGCAAGCACGAAGCCCGTGGACGTAGCTGAGGAGGCGACGAGGCCCTGTAGTCCGACAAACCATGCCGCTTGTCCCACCGCCTGACATCGGTTCCAGTCCGATCCGACAACGTCGACCTCCGACAGGCCGACGGCGAGCAGCGCGCCTTCCGACCGCAGATCCAAGAGGCGAGCGTTCTTCACCGAGATCTCGTGGAGCACCCGTGGGACCTCGAGGAAAGCGTGAGTTGGCAAATTCTGGGACAGGGCCACCCGCTCTAGCTCGGCTAGACAGCATTCGAGTGGCGTAGCCAGGTAGACGGTCGAGAACTCATCCTTGGGATTCCACCTACCTCCCATCAGCCGCGCCCCGGCCCCCGACATGGGATCACGTCGAGCCGTCGTGTGACGCCAAGCGCTCGCGCTGACGACTTCGTAACCAGCGTGATCAACGCGCTGCAGCAGATCTTCGTCAAGGTGCCGTCTCAAACGATGACACCCTCCGCGAGTCCATCGATCAGCCCCAGAACCTCTCGGTACCTGCCGTCGTGTATGCGGTGCGCTGGCGACTCGTGGTCTAGCAGTCGGTTGGGAGACAGGATCCACGTATTCGCACGTTCGCGTGGCAATACTTCGGCGAGAGCCTCAGCAACATAGGCCAGTTCAAGGAGGCGCTGCTTGCTCAGCCGTTGCGGCGATGCCGCGCCACTGATCCAGCGCGCGATTGATCGGCCCGAGGCGTCGACGATCGCGCCGACCTCGTCCTGGCTCAACCCGAGGCCCGCGATGATCCCCGCAGCCTTGCCAGCGACCGTGCTAGTTGCTCGAACGGATGCATCCGACACGGCGTGTCCGCCCTTCTGTCACGTTGTCTGTCGTCTAGTTTGGCACACACACCAGCACTCAGGGAGGCGCCATGCCGGTCGAGTTTCAACTCGGCAGCGGAGACCACCGCAAGGTCGAGGAGTTCCTCAGCCGTGATCCTGCGGGAGTCGCGGCGATCACGCTGCACACCAAGCGAGCCTCCTACCAGGATGGTGCCGCTGAGGCGGCTCGAGAACTGGGGATCGACGTACTGTGGGACCCGCGCACCGAGCTGCTGTTTCATCCCGACCCGTCCCGGCGATTGCAGGGACTGCCCGGCGCGACTACCGAGCCACTAGATGTCGACGCGCTGGCGCGGTCCTACGAGGCGCGACTTGATCTCGTCGACGCGGTGCTGGCTGCCCAACCTGATCTCGTGACCGCGGTTACCCCTCCGACAGTGCTTGTTGAGGACGAGCGAAGCGCCCGGCTGGCCGTCGACCTCGCCTACGCGACACGGGTGCTTAGCGACTTGGAGGTCAGACCGCGCGTGCTCCTTGGCTCTCAGGCCTCGGAGGGCCATGTAGAACTCGTGGCGACCGGGCTTGCGGATCACGACATCAACTGGATCGAGCTCAGCTTGTCCCCGCTTCGTCCCGAAACGGACGGTTTGCGGAAGTTTCGCCGGGCGCTCGCCCGCGCGGACGTGTTCACTGGAAAGGGAATACGGGTCACGCTTGGGAACGCTGGCAATCTTGGCCCGACGGCGATCGCGTTAGGGCACGTCGCGAGTTATTCCGTGGGAATTAGCCAGGGAGAACAGTTCGATCACCGGGCGGCTGTGAGCCGGCAGAAGAATCCACCGAAGCCGAAGTTCGACGATGACGGAAAGCCGAGGAAGGGCGCGTGGCACGGCGCATATCTTCCGCCCCTCGCCGCTACGGTCGCCAAGAGTTCGGCTGAGGAACTGCTCCAGCACAGCGACATTCGGACGCGGCTGGGGTGCCGCATCGACAATTGTGCCGACTCCATTCGCGGCCTCCTAGACGACACGTGCACTCACTATCTGCACGCCCGAGCCGACGAGATTGCTCAAGTGGACGCCACGCCCGCTCGTTGGCGCCCAGAGGCCGAGGCGCGACGCCTCCGAAGAGCTCAGGAGCTGCGCGGCCTACTGAACGCGCGCTACCTGCCGGCGGGCCACGTCAAGTTGCCGTTGACGGGGCTGAGTAACTTGCTCGACCTGATCTCGCTCGAGAATGCGGCCATCGCCGCTTAGTCGATCGATTCGGGCTGGGCGTCGCTCTGCCACCGCTTTTCCAGCAAGGAGGTCATCCTTCCTGCCGGTTCGAGCAGCGCGGCTCGGAGGCTCCGGAACTCGAGGAGCGGTGTGAGCAGCAGCCGCGTACTTCGGCGCTGCGGCGAAGGCGGTGCCGCGGCGAGTCGTCTCGTTATCGGGGGAGAAGCTGCAGGGGGTCCGCGTCTGCGGGCGAACCCGATCATCGCGCGGGCTCTCAGTGAGACGGACGGCATCTGCATCGGGGATACCCCCGGTCGGCTTAGCGATCTGCTGGCGAGCCTCCTGCCGAGCTCGACCCGGACGAGGCCGTGGCTCGTGTGGCTCGTGCGCATTGCGGGCCGGATCACCCGCGGCAGTCGAACGGGTGCGAACGCAGGTGGTGTAAGCGCAGACATCATGGCGGCGGGACACGCCGCAGTCCAAGCGCTGATCTACCTGATCGCCTGATGGTGGAAGCGTTTTTCTCAAGCGCTGGCCGGCATCGTCGGAGACTGGCATTTGCCCACACTTTGCCCACAATGCGGAGCGCATCTCTGTGATCGGAGGCGACCGTCTGTGATCGAAACCGCTGATCAGATTGCTCATTCTTCGACTTCGCTCAATTCAATAAAGGGGGCTTCGTGGGTTCGAATCCCACGCCCTCCGCCATCTGCCGCCTGTTGAAATTCTTGGC
>NZ_CAXTHO010000114.1:0-9481 GCF_964244015.1 uncultured Amnibacterium sp.
CGGGAGGTCTCGGCAGCGGTGTACGCCTCCACCGAGCCCGCGCACTACGGGAAGGTGCCCCGCGGCTACGTCGTGCCGTGGGGACAGGGACCCGCCCTGCTCGCGCTGGTCGCCGAGAGGCCGTCCGCATGACCGCGCGCCCGGTCTTCATCACGGGAGCGGGCAGCGGCATCGGCGCTGCCACCGCAGCCGCCTTCGCCGCGGCCGGTCACGATGTGATCGCCACCGACATCGACGCGACGGCCGTGGCCGCCGTGGCGGCGGCCATCGCCGCCGCCGGCGGCACGGCGACCGCGCATCGCCTCGACGTGGCCGATCCCGACGCCTGGGAGGCGCTCGCCGGCGAGCTGCGCGAGGCAGGGCGTTCGCCCGCGATCGTCGTCAACAACGCCTACGCGCTCGTCGATGCGCCGGCACACGAGCAGACCGAGGCCGACTGGAACCGCCAGCTGTCCGTCACGCTGTCGTCGGTCTACCGGTCGGTGCGGGCCTTCCACGCCGGTCTCGAGGCCGCCGGGGGCAGCGTGGTGAACGTCGGCAGCGTCCACGCGCTCGTCGCCTGGCCGGAGCGGCCCGCCTACGCCGCGGCGAAGGGCGGCGTCGTCGCGCTCACCCGGCAGCTCTCGATCGACTACGCGCCCCGGGTCCGCGTCAACTGCGTCCTGCCCGGATCGATCCTGACCAAGGTCTGGGACGGAATCGACGACGCCGGGCTCACCGCCGCGGCCCGCCAGGCGTCGCTCGGGCGGCTGGGCCGACCCGAGGAGGTCGCCTCGGTGATCCTGTTCCTGGCCGGCGACGGCGCCTCCTACATCACCGGCACGACCGTCGTCGTCGACGGCGGCCAGACGACGTCGGTCATCGATGTCGGCTGACGCGACACCCGGCCATCCCGTCTTCCACGGGGTGCTGCCGGTGCTGGAGACCCCGTTCACCCCGGCCGACGACGTGGACTTCGCGGGGTTCGAGCGGCTGGCCGCCCATCTGGCCGCGACGCCGGTCTCCGGGCTGATGTTCCCCGGGTTCGCGAGCGAGTTCATGAAGCTCAGCCGCGACGAGCGCCACGAGCTCGGGCTGCTGGTGATCGCCGCCGCCCGGGATCGGCCCGGCGTCGCCTCGGTGCTGTCCGTGCCGGATCACGCGACCCGCATCGCCGTCGAGGAGGCCGAGTGGGCGGTCGCGAACGGGGCCGACGCCCTGAACCTGTTGCCGCCGTCCTTCCTGAACCCGAGCCGGAGCGAGGTCATCGCGCACCTGGCCGCAGTGCTCGCGTCCGTCCCGGCGACGCCGGTGATCGTCCAGCTCGCACCCGGACTGACCGGCGCCTCGTTCGCTCCCGACGACCTCGCGGCCCTCGCGGCCCGATTCCCCAACCTGGCCGCGGTGAAGGTCGAGGCGGTACCACCCGGCCGGATGGTGTCGCGGTTCGGTGGGCTGCAGCCCCGGCTGCCCTGCCTGGTCGGCTACGGGGGCCTGTACCTCCCCGACGCCCTGGTCCGCGGCGCAGTCGGCGTGCAGCCCGGATGCAGCGCCGTCGAGGTGTACCACCTGCTCTGGGCGCTCTGGACCGCAGGCGACCACGACGGCTTCCACGGGCTGCACCGGCGGATGGCGCCGTACCTCCTGGAGTGGATGCAGCACGTCGAGTTCATGGTGCAGGTGGAGAAGACGATCTCGGTCCGCCGTGGTCTCATCGCCTCCGACCGCTGCCGCGCGCCGGGGTACCGGCTCGACGCCGAGGAGCTCGCCGGAGTCGACCGGTTCCTGGGCGAGTTCGCCGACGAGCTCGCGCTGTCCTGACCGCCACCACCGAGAGGCCGCCATGCGCACGACCGACCTGACCGCCACCGTCGACGGCGTCCGCCTCCGGTTGGCGACGGGCGCCGGCGGTCGATTCCGCCTGCTGCTCGACGGCGCGGACGGGCCGGACTGGATCGCGTCCTTCGGTGCTGACGCGCAGCTCGCGCACGCGGAGCCCGTCGACCGGGGTGTGCTGATCTCCTTCCGGCCCCATCCCGGCGTCCGGCCGGGGGACTTCGGCGAGCTGGTGCTCACCGCGGTCGTGACGCTGGGTTCGACGGCGGGCCGCGTTCCGCGATCGGTCACGAGCCTCCGCCTCTCGGGTCCCGAGGACTATCCGCTCGACGAGTACCGCGGCCCCACGATCACGCCGCGCCCGGACGGCTCGTCCCGCGATCAGTGGCGCTACCTGCTGCCCGACGGCGACGGCCTGTGGATGCGCGCCGACGGCACCGGGTACGGGAGCCGCTCGCGGCTCGTCTTCCACGAGCACCGCATCTCGCTGCCGATGAGCGCGCTGGTCGACGACAGCGGCGCCGCGCTGATGGTGTCGGGCGTCGGCGGCAACGATCACGCCGTCGACTTCGTCGTCGGCGGCAGCGCGGACGACCTGTCGGGCATGCGGCTCGTCAACGTCGCATCGCTCGGCACGTGGCACCACGACCGCGAGTGGCGCATCGCGACGGTCGGCACGGGCGGCGCGCCGGCGCTCGCCGTGGAGGTGGCGGCGCAGCTGCGCGAGCAGGGCATGCGGCTGATGACGCAGACGGAGAAGATGACGGAGCGGGGGGTGCCCGCCGAACGGCACGCCTCGGTGGGCGGCACCGTCCTCTGGTGCCACTTCGACACCCTCACCTCGACGATCGTCGACGACCTCGTCGCCGCCGGGCTGAAGTCGGTGATGGTGATGGGGCGACCCGCCGACGACGCAGCCGCCGCAGCCCTCGCCGGATCGCCGTACGCCGGGGGGCCGTACTTCCAGACGTACGACGTCTTCCCTCCGGGGTCCGTGGAGGAGTTGGGCTGGCGCGGGGTCTACCCGCCCGAGGGCGCGACGACGGGGTGGCCGGAGGATCTGATCCACGACATGGCCGGCTGGCTGAACGCGGGCTGGCGGTATCTGCCGTTCGCGGAGGGGGAGCAGTTCTGGCGCACCGAGGAGCACCTCGACGCGGCCGGTCGCCTCGGCCGGCGGGCGCGGGCCGTGCACACCGCGACCACCGTGCAGACCTACCGGCGGTGCCCGAGCCGCCACCTCCACGTGGTGCGAGACCAGGGCATCCCGATGCTGGAACGCCTGGAGGCGACGGCGGTGTTCTACGACATCGCGACCGCCATGTACGCGTTGGAGTGCTACTCGCCCGACCATCCGGTGCACCGCATCGAAGACATCGAGTACCGCAAGGAGATCCTCGACCTGCTGGCTGCACCCGGCCGGGTGGTCCACTCGGAGGCGGGGAAGTGGTGGGGCATCGACCACGTGAACACCTTCGAGGGGCTCTTCTCCTACGACTGGGAGTTCAACATCGGCTCCATCCAGCTCGAGGACTACCCGGTGAACCCGGCGCGGCGCGCCTTCGAGTTCAACCTGGAGCACCGGGTGCCCTTCTTCGGCATGGTGGCCCGCCACGCCGTCGCCCGGACGATGTGGTGGGGCACGGGCCAGGACCGGCACGCCGAGACCTGGGGGTCGAACAACGCGATCACTGCACTGTTCGGGGCGAACCCGATCTCCGTCGTCGACCCCGACCACCCGCTGGCCCCAGGAACGCCGCGCTGGGAGACCTTCGCCCGGGCGACCGCGTCGTTCGAAGAGCTGCGCGTCCTCGCCGGCGACCAGAACATCGTGGGCTACGAGACCGACGGCTCCGACCTCGGCCGGACCGTGTTCGAAGGGGGCGCGTCCGTGGAGGCGAACGTCGGCACCGATGCAGCGGGCGGCTTGCAGCCGGGGGAGTACGTGATCCGCGACGCGAACGGCGCGACCGTCAGCCGGGTGACGCCCGACCGCGGGGGTCTGACATGATCGCGGATCTGGCATGATAATAGTACTAATCACGAGGTAGGGGCAGAACATGGATGAGCCGACTGGGGCCCTGGCAGGCCTCCGAGTGCTGGACGCGACGCAGATGCTCGCGGGCCCGCTGGCAGCGACCCGGCTCGGCGACCTCGGCGCGGACGTGGTGAAGATCGAACCCCCGCTCGTCGGCGAGTTCAACCGCACCCACGGTTTCGAGGACGTGCGGATCCACGGCGAGATGTCGACCTTCACGGCCGTCAACCGAAACAAGCGCAGTCTGGCGATCGACCTCAAGAACCCCGAGTCGCGCGGGGTCGTCGACGACCTGGTGCGCGGCGCGGACGTCTTCCTCCAGAACTTCCGGCACGGCACGGGGGAGCGGCTCGGCGTCGGCTACGAGCGGCTCGCCAGCATCAACCCGGGGCTCGTGTACTGCTCGATCAGCGGCTACGGATCGACCGGGCCCTACCGGGACCGTCCGGGGCAGGACCTGGTCGTGCAGGGCTACTCCGGCTCGATGTTCTCCGTCGGCAGCGCCGGCGACGATCCCGAGCCGGGTGCGCTCTGGGCCGCGGACGTGATGACCGGGTATCAGGCCGTGATCGGGATCCTGGCCGCGCTGCGCGCGCGCGAGACCACCGGTCGAGGCCAACACGTCGAGGTCGACATGTTCTCCGTCGTCCTCGACGCGCAGCTGCAGGAGCTGGTCACCTTCCTGAACACGGGCCGGGCGCCGACCCGCACGAAGGAGCGGTCGGCCCACGCCTCCATCCCGGCCCCCTACGGCGTGTACCGGACGAGCGACGGCTGGCTGACGCTCGCCATGTCGCCGCTGCCCGCGCTCGGCGAGGTGCTGGACGACGACTGGCTCCGCAGCCTCACGGACTACAACGACGGCCACACGCAGAAGGACGCGGTGTACGCGGCCATCCGGGACCGCTTCACCGGGCGGACCACCGCCGAGTGGCTCGCCCGCTGCGACGCGGTCAACCTGTGGGCCGGACCGGTCTACGACTACGCGGATGTCGCGGCGGATCCCCATGCGAACCAGACCGGGACGTTCGTCGACCAGCCGTCCGCGGTGGAGGGGCTGACGGTCCGGACCGTGCGTCCGCCGCTCCACCTCTCCGACACGCCCCCGGCGATCCGGCGCGGGGCGCCGCGGCTCGGGGCCGACACCCGCGAGGTGCTCGCGGAGCTCGGGTACAGCGATCAGCGGATCGACGACCTGCTGGTGTCGCGGGCGGTGGGGGAGGCGCTCGCCGCGTCGTCGCTGCCCGGCTGACCTGCGCGGCGTCGCGCCGTCAGCCGGCGCGACGCATCCAGGTCGTCAGAGCGCCGGTTCCTGCAGCTCCCGCACGTCGGCGGCGGCCGACTCCAGCAGCAGGTGCATGCAGGCGCGGGCAGCTGCCGGGTCGCGATCCTCGATCGCGGTGGCCGTGTCGCGATGCATCTCGAGGCTCCGCTTGATCGACACGCGGTGGCTGTGGACGTATCGGTCGCGGGCGGAGAGCCCGATGCCGATGACGACGCTCAGCTGCTCCATCAACTCGTTGTGCGTCGCGGCCAGCATGCCGAGATGGAACTGCAGGTCCGCCTCCGCGAGGGCGTCGGCCGTGACGGAGGCGATGGACATGGCGTCCAGGGCCTCGAAGAGCGTCCGCAGGTCGACGTCGTCGCGGCGCATCGCCGCCAGCTCGGCTGCGGCGGGTTCGACCATGACGCGGACCTCGTGCAGCTTGTCGAGGATGCCGGGGTCGGACACCGTGTCGAACTGCCACCGGAGCACGTCGGGGTCGAGCAGGTTCCACTTCGCTCGCTCCTGGATGAAGGTCCCGCGCCGCGGGCGGGCGTCGATCAGCCCTTTGCCGGCGAGCACCTTGAGCGATTCGCGGACCACCGTGCGGCTGACCGCGTAGGTGGAGGAGAGCTCCTCGGTACTCAGGATGGTGCCGGCCTGAAGCCGCCCGTTGGTGATCCGGAGGCCGAGTTCGTCGACGACCCGTCCGTGCAGTCCGCGATCCGGATACCGCTGCATCGCACTCCTTCACGCCCTCGAATACATGGACGAAAGGTCATCGTATCCGCGAGCGTCGCCGAGCGGCGGTGCGGGGAGGAGGCATCCGCGCGCCGAGGGCCTCCACCGAGTCGCGTATACAGTATAATCAAGCTCGTGGTCATCGCAGCGCAGCCCCGGGTCGCCATCATTGGGAGCGGCTTCGCCGGCATCGCCGCGGCGGTGCGGTTGCGCTCCGCGGGTGCGGAGGTGCGGATCTACGAACGCGCCGACCGGGTCGGCGGCGTCTGGCGCGAGAACCACTACCCGGGCGCCGCATGCGATGTGCCGTCGTTCCTCTACTCGTTCTCGTTCGCGCCGAAGTACGACTGGACGCGCCGGTTCGCGCCGCAGGAGGAGATCCAGCGCTACATCGAGGACGCGGTCGACCGCTTCGGCCTGCGCCCCACGCTGCGCTTCGGGGAGACGCTCACCGCGGCGACCTGGGACGACGAGGCCGGGCAGTGGGCCCTGACGTTCGCCTCCGGCCTGCGGGAGACCGCGGACATCCTGGTCGCGGCCACGGGCCAGATGAGCACGCCGAACATCCCCGTGCTGCCCGGCGCCGAGGACTTCCAGCGGCCAGCGTTCCACTCCGCCCGCTGGGACGACGACGTCGACCTCGACGGCCGCGACGTGGTGGTGGTCGGCACCGGTGCGAGCGTCATCCAGCTCGTTCCGGCCATCGCCGACCGGGCGCGCACCGTGACCGTCGTGCAGCGCTCGCCGGGCTACATCCTCACGAAGGGCGACCACCCCTACGACGGGCCGCAGAGTCGCCTCCGGTCGCGGCTCCGCCGCCTGCGGTCCTATCTCGATAAGGAGCTGCAGACCCCGCAGTTCATCCGCTGGCCCGCGCTGGTCGCACCCGCCGAGCGCCGCTTCCGCCGCGAGCTGCGGAACCGGGTGCCCGACGCGGTCCTGCGCCGGCAGGTCGAGCCGGAGGACCGGTACGGGTGCAAGCGGATCCTCGTCTCGAACGAGTGGTACGAGACCCTGCAACGACCCGACGTGACCCTCGTCGACGAGCGCGTCGCCGCGCTCGCACCGACCGCCGTGGTCACCACGTCGGGCAGGCAGATCCCCGCCGACGTGCTGGTGTACGGCACCGGCTTCCGGACCCACGCGTTCCTGGAGGGGGTCGAGGTCACGGGCCGGGACGGCCGATCGCTCGCCGCGGCGTGGGCGGCGGGACCGGAGGCGTACCTCGGCATGGGCGTGCCCGGCTTCCCGAATCTCTTCCTGATGTACGGGCCGAACACGAACCCCGCCTGGAACTCCGTGGTCGTGATGCTCGAGTGCCAGGCGAACTACCTGGCCCGCGTCGCTCGCGCCTGGCGGGCACGCGGGCCGTTCAGCATGGCGCCGACGGAGCGGGCGCACGCGGCGTTCGTGCAGGACATCGCCCGCCGGTCGGCCCGCAGCGTGTGGGTCACCGGCTGCGCCAACTGGTTCACCACCGCGACCGGCCGCAACACGCAGAACTGGCCGCGCCTCGTCACCGCCTACCGCTGGCTGACCCGACGCATCGCGTGGCGGGACTACGACGTCCGGACGCGAGCCGGGCACGACGGCGCGGAGAACCGGAGGCGGAGCCCCGGGTCGGTGCCGGTCAGGACGTGAACGCGTCCGACCCGAGCAGTGCGGCGACGGCTCGTCCGGTCTCCTCGATGTGCTGGCGGGCCGACCGGCCCGCTCCCTCCACGTCGCCGTCGACCAGCAGCCGGAGGAGCCGGTCCTGGCCGATCACCCACTCCACGCCGAGCAGGGCGGCGACCGGCGAGAAGTAGAAGCGGGCCCGTTTCTCGAGCGCGAGGGACAGGCCGCCGAGCACCCCGTTCCCGCCCGCGTCCCGCAGTGCGGCGTTGAAGGCGACCGCGGCGTCGGCCACCGCCTCCGCATCGCCGTGGTCGCTCGCGCTGCGGCTCGTCTCGACGATGGCGTGCAGCTGGGCCAGGTCCTGATCGGTGCGCCGCGCGGCGGCGAACCGGGCGATCTCCTGCTCGATGCCGGCCCTCGCCTCGAACAGCTCCGCGAGCTCCTCGCGGGTCCGCTCCAGCACGTAGACGCCGTAGCGGGGCCGGGTCTCCACCCAGCCGGCCTCGCCCAGCGCGCTCAGCGCCTCGCGGACCGGGATGCGGCTGACCCCGTAGCCGGCGGCGATGTCGTCCGCGAGCAGCCGGGAGCCGGGGGCGAACTCGCCGCCGATGATGGCCTCCTCCAGCGCCTCGTGGATCTGCCTCGGCAGCGACCCGGCGACGAGCGGGCGCACCCCGGGGCGCACCCGGGCGACACGCGCCTCGGAGTCGGTCATCGCGTCGACCCGCCATCTTGTCGATCCCCGAGGAACCGGAGCGCGGTCAGGGCGTACAGGGCGATGCAGCGCACCACCTCGTCCTCCTCCGCGTAGTCGTCGATCCCCGCAGAGTACGTCGGCTGGGGTCCGTAGCAGAGCGACGGCGTGCCGAGGCGGCGCCAGCGGCTCGCGTCGCTGGCGGGCAGCCGCACGGCCAGCTCCAGCGGACTCGGCTCGAGGGCGCTCCACGCGGCGCTCCACGACTCGGCGATCGGCGAGTCGGGCAGGGTCACGTTCGGATCCCACCCCTTCATCCGGGTGACGGTCACGCCGCCGTCGGGCACCGCGCGGGCGACCGCACCTTCCACGAGGGCCTGCGCGGCGTCCGCCGAGATGCCGGGCGGCAGCCGCAGGTCCACCTCCGCCCGCGCGCTCGTCGCCACCTGACCGACGAACGATCCGCCGGTCAGGGTGCCGACGTTCGCCGTGAGGGTCAGGGCGGTGTCCTCGTCGGCGACGACGAGCCCCGCGAGCTCGCCGTCGAAGCGGCCGCGGGTGCCGGTCAGCGCGTCGACCGCGGTGACGGCAGCGGCGATCCGGGCGGTGGCCGACCGGCCGCGCCGGACGGAGGAGGAGTGGCCGGGGTCGCCGACGGCCTCCAGCGCGAGCCAGAGCACGCCCTTCTCGCCGACGGCGAGGCGCCGGAAGCCCGGCCCCTCCCCGCACAGCAGCCCGTCCGCGGCGAGATCCGGACGGGTCGCCAGCAGGTGGGCGGCGCCGTGGTCGCCGAACACGACCTCGTCGCTGACGGCGGTGAAGGTGATCCTGCCCGACCAGGCGTCGCGGCGGCGGTCCAGCAGCGCCACCGCGTGCAGCATCGCCGCGACCGCGCCCTTCATGTTGCCCATGCCGAGGCCCTGGAGGCGGCCGCCGGAGCGGGTGAGCTCCCACACCGGGTGGGTCCAGGCGGCTTCGTCGCCGGGCGGCATGGTGTCGAGGTGCACGTTCAGCACCAGGTGCCGGCCGGGCCGCCCCGAATCGAGAACCGCCACGACCGACGGCATCTCGGGCAGGAGCGCCTGCTCCTCCCCGGCGATGCCGTGCGCACGGAGGAAGTCGAGCACGACGCCGGCGACCCGGCGGGTGTCGCCCGGCGGGTTGACGCTCGGTGCCGCGACGAGCTGCGAGCAGAGCCGCACCACGGACTCCCGCGCCTCCTCCGCCAGTCGGGCGATGTCCGCCGCGTCGGTCGAATCGGTCATGAGGTGCCTCCTGCACGGACGTCGCGCCGGCGGTCGCCGGCTGCGAA
>NZ_CAXTHO010000115.1:0-9453 GCF_964244015.1 uncultured Amnibacterium sp.
CTCGATCACGACCGCGCTGATCGACGTCGGCCCCGGCATGCGGGCCGACCCCGCTCCGCTCGTCGCCGCGAACGCCTCCGCCACGGTGACCCTGACGTTCGACGGCGTCGCGGTGCCGGAGGACCGGCTGATCGACGCCGTGGCGGGGGAGAGGTGGGCCGCGGCCGATGCCGCCGGCCTTGCCGGCAACGGCGCGCTCGCCCTCGGTGTCGCCGGCCGAGCAGCCGCCTTCGCCGACTCGGCGGCCCTCGTCGAGGAGGTCGCGCACGCCCGTGCCGAGCTGCTCGCCGCGTCGGTCGATGCGCTGCCGGCCGCGCGCGCCGCCTGCAACGCGCTCGCGGTCCGCGCGGCAGCCGCCCTCGCGGCGCAGGACGGAGGCCGCAGCGTCATCCGTGGCTCGAGGGCCGATCGGCTGCTGCGCGAGGCGCACTTCCTGCTCGGCTTCGGAGCCCGCCCGGCGATCCGCGCCGATCTCCTCCGCCGCTTCGGCGCCTGACCGGCCGTCCGACCGGCCGAGGGCCTCGAGATCACCCCGAGCATCGCGTTCGCGAGGCGTGTCCGACCGCATCGCTACCCTCGTTGCAATCCGCAGCGCGTCCAGCGCTGCGAAGCGACACAGCCGCGCCGCAGGGGCGGCGGCGCGGCAATGAACGCCGAGGGGAGCCGCCGCAGTGCACCTGAAGAGCCTGACGCTGAAGGGCTTCAAATCCTTCGCGCAGCCGACCACCTTCGCCTTCGAGCCGGGCGTCACCTGCATCGTCGGGCCGAACGGGTCCGGCAAGTCGAACGTCGTCGACGCGCTCGCCTGGGTGATGGGGGAGCAGGGCGCGAAGAACCTGCGCGGCGGGTCGATGTCCGACGTGATCTTCGCCGGCACGACGACCCGCGGCCCCCTCGGCCGTGCCGAGGTCGTCCTGACGATCGACAACAGCGACGGCGCGCTGCCGATCGAGTACAGCGAGGTCGCGATCAGCCGCACCCTGTTCCGCGACGGCCGCAGCGAGTACGCGATCAACGGGTCGTCGGTTCGCCTGCTCGACGTGCAGGAGCTGCTGTCCGACTCGGGCCTCGGCCGCGAGATGCACGTCATCGTCGGGCAGGGCCAGCTGGACGCGGTGCTGCGCGCGACGCCGGAGGAGCGCCGCGGATTCATCGAGGAGGCCGCCGGCATCCTGAAGCACCGTCGCCGGCGGGAGCGGACCCTCCGCAAGCTCGAGGCGATGCAGGCCAACCTCACGCGCCTCACGGATCTGAAGGACGAGCTGCAGCGGCAGCTGAAGCCGCTCGGCGCCCAGGCGGAGATCGCCCGGGAGGCCGGTCAGATCCAGGCCGCCGTGCGGGACGCGCGGACCCGGCTGCTCGCGCACGACGCGGCACGGCTCGCGGCGTCGGTCGCCGGGCTGACGGCCGAGCAGCGGGACCTCGCCACCGCGCGGCAGATCGCCGAGGACGGCGAGCGCACGTTGGAGTCGCGGACCGCGGCACTCGAGCGCGACGCGGCGGGCGACGGCCTCGACGCCCTGCGGCGCACCTCCGTCGAGCTGGAGGGGGTGCAGCAGCGCTTCCGGGTGCTCGCGCAGACCGCAGCGACCCGGGTCGCGCTCCTCGCCCCCGACGAGGCCCCACCGACGGCGACCGGCCCGACCTCCGTCGAGCGGGCGGACGCGGAGGCGGCGATCGTGGCGCTCGAGCAGCGCGTGGAGGCGGTCCGGGATGAGGCCGCGGCGGCGCAGGAGGCGCTCGGCGCGGCGCAGCGCGCGCTCGACGAGGTCGATCGCGGGATCGCCGCAGCTGCCGCGTCGGTCGCCGCGTACGACAGGGCCATCGCCGCACTCGAACGCGATGCGGCTGCCGCCGCGTCCCGGGAGGCCGCGGCGGAGGCGGAGGTCGCACGCCGAGCAGCAGCGCTCGAGGCGGCCACGGCCCGCGCCGCCCGAGCGTCAGCCGGCCTGGCGGAGTCGCCCGCCGCCGAGGCGGAGGGCCCGACCGGTGACGACACCGCGGTGCACGACGCGCTCGCCGCGTCGGCGACCGCGCTGGACGCCGCGCGCACCGCGCTGCACGCGCTGGAGCGCGAGCAGAGCGCCGTCGATGCCCGGCTCGCCGCGTTGCGCGCAGCGACGGCCGCACCGCCGACGGTGGCGCAGGTGCTCGGCGCCCTTCCGGGCGCCCGCCGCCTGCAGGACGTCGTGGACATCGATCCCGCCTGGCGGGTCGCAGTCGGCGCCGTGCTCGGTCCGCTGCTCGACGCAGCCGTGGTCGACGAGCCCGCCTCCGCTGCTCCCGCGGTCGCGCCGCTCGGCGCGGTCGACCTCGTCGCCGCGTCCGCGCAGTCCGAGCCCGCCGGCCCGGTCCCGGTCGGGATCCGCGCGGTCGACGCGGTCCGAGCGCCGTCCGGCGTACTGGCGCTGCTGCGCGGCGTGGTGCTCGTCGACGACCTCGACGCGGCGCACACCGCGGTGGCGGGTTCCGACCTCGTCGCGGTGACGGCGGCGGGGGAGCTCGTCACCGCGTCCCGCCTGCGCACCGCCGGATCCGGCTCCGGGGGCGTCGAGCTGACCGCCGAGCGGGACGCCGCTGCGACCGCCGCGGCCGATCTGGCCGTGCGGGTCGATGCGGCCAGGGCACGACAGCGCGATGCGAGAGCCGAACAGCAGACGGCGCGCGCCCGGTCGGAGGCCGCGCAGCGCCGGGAGCGCGAGCGCTCCGACGCGGCCCGGGCGGAGGAGCGTCGCCGCGCAGGCCTGGTCGCAGCGGCGGACGCGGCCACGGCGGAGCTCGACCGGGCGACCACCCAGTCGGCGGAGGCGACGACCCGGCTGGAAGACACCGCAGCCGCGCGGGAAGCGGCGGCCGCGACGGTGGCCGCCGCCCGGGCGGAGGAGCGCCCCGTGGTGAACGGCGCCGCGCGGCTGCCGTTCGGGGCTGCGGTCGATGCCGCCCGCGAGGCCGCGGTCGCCGCGCGGCTGGAGACCCGGACGCTGCAGGAGCGCCTGCACGCCGAGCGCGCCCGCCTCCGGTCCCTCGAGGACCGCGCGCTGGCCGCAGACCGTGCGGCCGAGCAGGCCGCCCGCCGGGCCGCGGATCGATCGCTGCAGCGCGATGCCGCGGAGGCGGTCCTGGCCGAGGTGCCGGCCTGGCAGGCCTCCGTCGACGACTCGGTCGCCGAGGCGAAGGCCGCGCTCGCGCTCGCCGAGCGGGATCGCGCCGAGCACACCGCCGACCTCCGCGCCGCACGGGATCGCCTCATCGCCGCGCGGAGCGAGGTCGGCGCGCTCGACCGCCGTGCGCGGGACCTCGACATGCGCGTCTACGAGCAGGAGGTCTCCCTCCAGACCGTCCGCGACCGTGCGCTCGGCGACCTCGGGCTCGACGCCGATGCGCTTGCCGCCGCGGCGGTGCAGGGCCTCGACCGGCCGGACGAGGAACGCCGGCTCGCGGCGGCGGAACGGCGCCTCGCTCGGCTCGGCCGGGTCAACCCGCTGGCGCTCGAGGAGTTCGCCGCGCTCGAGCAGCGGCACACGTTCCTCGGCGAGCAGCTCGCCGATCTGCACCGCACCCGGGCCGACCTGCTGACGATCGTGGCGGACCTCGATCGGCGGATGCACGAGATCTTCGCGGGCGCCTACGCGGACACCGAGGCCGCCTTCGAGCGGATCTTCCCCGTGCTCTTCCCCGGAGGCACCGGTCGCCTGACCCTCACGGACGGCCCTTCGAGCGGCTCGGGAGGACCGGGCGACGAGCCCGGGATCGAGGTGGCGGTGCGGCCGGCCGGGAAGAAGATCGAGCGGCTCTCGCTGCTGTCGGGAGGGGAGCGATCCCTCGCCGCCGTCGCCTTCCTGCTCGCGATCTTCACGGCGAGACCGAGCCCGTTCTACATCCTCGACGAGGTCGAGGCCGCGCTCGACGACGCGAACCTCGGACGGCTGCTCGAGGTGATCTCGTCGCTCCGCGACGCATCGCAGCTGATCCTGATCACGCATCAGAAGCGCACGATGGAGATCGCGGACGCCCTCTACGGTGTCTCGATGCGGCAGGACGGCATCTCGAACGTGATCGGGCAGCGGCTCGCAGCACGGTCATGAGCGGCGGAGTCCCCACCGCAACCGCCGTCGGCGCGGGGCCGTTGCGGGGTGGCCCAGCGCGCTGACGGCGGCCGCAGCGAGCAGTCGTTCGAGCTGTGCGGTGCGACCTCGCGGTCACTCCCACTCGGGTAGCGGCTGTAGGGACAATGTATTCCGACCACCGATAAACGCCTATCCCACGTTCGGGTTCCATTTCGAAGGCGATTCGATCCGAGCCGGAATCCTTCGGGGAATGCGTTCAGGAAGACCGCGCGAAAGCGTGGGCGCGATCGACCTGATCCCGCGTGAGTGCGACGCCGGTGTACCGCTCGAACTGCAGCGCCGCCTGCAGCGCGTGCACCTCGGCACCGGTGATCACGGGCAGCTCGGCAGCTCGAGCGGCGCGGATGAGCGGTGTCAGGGAGGGGAGCGCGACGACGTCGAACACGGCGGTCGCACCGCGGATCAGATCGGGATCGAACGCGAGCTCGCCCTCGTCGGCGCCCGCCATCCCGAGGGACGTGACGTTGACCAGGACATCCGCCGAGTCGGGCTCGACGTCCGTGAACCGGTGCCCATCGCGTCGCGCGATCGCGGCGCCTGCCTCCGCGTTCCTCGCCCAGAGCGTGGTGCGCTCGAAGCGGGCATGCGCGAACGCCGCCGAGACGGCCGACGCCATGCTGCCGCTGCCGCGGATCAGGACGTGGGAGGACGGGTCCAGGGCGTGCTCGACGAGCAGCGTGCCGACCGCCTCCACATCGGTGTTCGATCCCGTCAGCACGCCGTCGTCGTTGACCACGGTGTTCACGGCATCGATGTCCGCGGCCGAATCCTCGATCCGGTCGAGCAGCGGGATGATCGCCGTCTTGAACGGCATCGACACCGAGCAGCCCCGGATCCCGAGTGCGCGCACACCGCGCACTGCCCCCTCCAGATCATCTGTGCTGAATGCCTTGTACAGGAAGTCGAGTTCGAGTTCGGCGGAGAGGAAGTTGTGGAATCGCGTGCCGAGGTTGCTCGGCCGCCCCGCGAGCGAGATGCAGACGCTCGTGTCCTTGTTCAACGCGGGCTTGTTCGGCACCCGTCACTCCCCGTGGTCCGCGGAGAACGCCGCGGCGACCGCGGAGATGTCCGCGCCGCCGTGGCCGCGTTGCGAGGCGGTCCCGTAGGACTCGAGCAGCGCATCGACGAGCGTCGTCGGCACCCCGGCCTCGAGGTCCGCCGCGCGGATGAGCGCGAGGTCCTTGCGGAGCCCGTCGAGCGCGAACTGCGGGTCACCGGTGCGGTCCTCGATGATCGTGCGGCCCTTCGCCTGCAGGTAGGGGCTGTCGGCGGCACCGCCGGAGACCGTCTCGAGGAACTGCGCGGGGTCGAGCCCGAACGCCTTCGCCTGCTCGATACCGAACGCGGTCCCCGCCGTGATGGTGGCGACCCAGGAGTTCGCGACGAGCTTCATCGCGCTGGCCGGACCCGGCGAATCGCCGAGCCAGACCGTCTTCGCACCGATCGCGTCGAGCACGGGCTGCGCGATCTCGCGGGTGGCGGCGGGTCCCGCGGCGAGCACGGTGAGCTTCCCGTCCTCCGCTGGCTGCTTCGTGCCCACGACGGGAGCGTCGTAGAAGGCGATGCCGGGCCCTTCGGCCATCGCGGCGAGCCGGTCGATGCCCGTTCGCCCGACGGTGCTGGCCTGGATCCAGACGGCCCCGGGCTTCAGGAGGGGGATCGCCTCCGCCATCACCGCGGCGACCGCATCCACGTCGAACAGCATCGTGATCACGACGTCCGCGTTCCCGACCGCGTCCTCGAGCGTCTCGGCGACGGTCGCGCCGTCGTCCGCCAGCGGCGCCGCCTTCGCCGCGTGCCGGTTCCAGACCGTGGTGGGGATACCGGCGCGGAGCAGCGAGTGCGCCATGCCGAGGCCCATCGTCCCGATGCCGAGCACGGTGGTGGCGGGGGTGAACGGCATGCGATGTCCTTCCGATCCGGGAGCGCCCGACCATAATCCCGCTGGCCCCGGCGCCGGCCGGGAGTCGGGCAGCCCATAGCCTGTCCGGGTGGCGGGATTCGGGGCACGGCTGCGGAACCTGTTCGGCGCGGTCCGCGCGATCGACGAGGACACCTGGGACGACCTCGAGGCCGCGATGATCGGCGCCGACTTCGGGCCCGACATCACCGAGTCGATGCTGACCGACCTGCGCGAGAAGGTCGACCGCTTCCACACGACCGATCCGAAGGACCTCCAGCGGATGCTGCGGGAGGACGTGGAGGAGCGCCTCGCGGGCTTCGATCCCACGCTGAAGCTCACCGCGCGCCCGGCCGTCGTGCTGATCGTCGGCGTCAACGGGGTCGGCAAGACGACGACGATCGGCAAGTTCGCGAAGTTCGTCGGCAACTACGGCCGCACCGTGGTCGTCGGCGCGGCCGACACCTTCCGCGCCGCAGCGGTCGAGCAGGTCGCGACCTGGGCCGAGCGCGCCGGTGCCGCCGTCGTGCGGCCCCAGCACCCGGGCCAGGACCCCGCCTCCGTCGCCTACCAGACCATCGAGTACGCCCAGCGGACCGGCACCGAGATCGTGCTGATCGACACCGCCGGCCGCCTGCACACCAAGGGTGGGCTGATGGACGAGCTGGGCAAGGTGCGGCGCGTGATCGAGAAGCTGACGCCGATCGCCGAGGTCCTGCTCGTGCTCGACGCGACGACGGGCCAGAACGGCGTGCTGCAGGCGCAGGCGTTCATCGAGTCCGCGGGCGTCACCGGCCTCGTCGTCACGAAGCTCGACGGCTCCGCGAAGGGCGGATTCGTCCTGCGGGTGCAGGAGGAGACGGGCATCCCGATCAAGCTGATCGGCCAGGGCGAGCGCATCCAGGACCTGACCGGCTTCACCCCCCACGTCTTCGCGCAGGGCCTCGTCGGCTGACCCCTCTTCATTCGCGGATCCGGAGATCTTGAGCGACACCCCGCGCCGCATGCGTGTTCGGCGGGGTGTCGCCGGATTTCTCCGGATCCGCGAATGCTCAGGCGCGGTACGCCTCGCCGAGCGTTCGGTAGGTCGCGGCGTTGCGGCGGATCCGCTCCAGCTCGTCGTCCGTGATCTCCCGCCGCACCTTCGCGGGCACGCCCGCCACGAGCGAGCGGGCCGGCACCTGCGTCCCCTCCAGCACGACCGCGCCACCGGCGACGAGCGACCCGGCGCCGATGACCGCGCCGTTCAGGACGGTCGCGTTCATCCCGATCAGGACGTCATCGCCGATGGTCGAGCCGTGCACGACCGCGCCGTGCCCGACGCTCACGCCGGCGCCGATTGTCGCCGGTGAGCCCGGGTCGCAGTGCACGACGACGTTGTCCTGCAGGTTGCTGCCGCGCCCGAGCACGATCGCGTCCCGATCGCCGCGCAGCACGGCGCCGAACATGACGACCGCGTCCGCCTCCACGCGCACCCGCCCGATGAGCGTCGCGGTGGGCGCGATGAACGCCGAGGGATCGATCTGGGGCAGCACGCCGTCGAACGGCAGGATCGTGACCATGGCCGCCAGCCTCCCGCGGATGCCCGACCGCGCGCTGCCACCCCGCCTCTGCGTGACTCTCCCGCCCGCCGGTGCAGGCGGGAGAGTCACTCAGGGGCGGGACAGGGGTCAGCCGACGGCCTGCGCGAAGCCGAGGGTCGGGTCGGTCAGGTGCAGCAGCGCCTCCGGCAGCGCGCGGCCCTTCGCGGCCATCGATTGGGCGTAGAGGCGGCCGGCGCGGTAGGAGGAGCGCACGAGCGGTCCGGCGAGGACGCCGAGGAACCCGATCTCCTCCGCGGCGGTCTTGAAGTCCTCGAACTCCGTCGGGGTGACCCAGCGCGCGACGGGCAGGTGCCGCGGCGTCGGCCTCAGGTACTGCGTCAGCGTGATGATGTCGGTGCCGGCCGAGTGGAGGTCCTCGAGCGCCTGCAGCACCTCCTGCGGCGTCTCGCCCATGCCCAGGATGAGGTTCGACTTCGTGACGAGCCCGGCGTCGCGCGCCTGCGTCAGCACGCCGAGCGATCGCTCGTACCGGAACGCCGGGCGGATGCGCTTGAAGATCCGCGGCACGGTCTCGACGTTGTGCGCGAAGACCTCGGGCCGCGACTCGAAGACGACCTGCAGCAGGTCGGGGTTGCCGGAGAAGTCGGTGGCCAGGATCTCGACCCCGGTGCCGGGGGTGGCCTCGTGGATGGCGCGAACGGTCTCCGCGTGCAGCCAGGCGCCCTCGTCGGGCAGGTCGTCGCGGGCGACGCCGGTGACGGTCGCGTAGCGCAGGCGCATGCGGACGACGGACTCGGCGACACGGCGCGGTTCGTCGGTGTCGTAGTCGGCGGGTTTGCCGGTGTCGATCTGGCAGAAGTCGCACCGGCGGGTGCACTGCGAGCCGCCGATGAGGAAGGTCGCCTCGCGGTCCTCCCAGCACTCGGAGATGTTCGGGCAGCCCGCCTCCTGGCAGACCGTGTGGAGGCCCTCCTCCTTCACGAGGGAGCGCAGCGCCTGGAACTCCGGGCCCTGCTTCAACGTCGTCCGGATCCATGCCGGCTTCCGTTCGATCGGCACCTCGGCGTTCCGCGCCTCCAGCCGCAGCATGCGGCGGTGCCCCGACTGGGTCGCCTCCTGCTCGGGGCTGAGGCCGGTGGAGGGGAGACGGACGACGCTGCTCATGCCGCGACCCGTTCGCGGGCGAGGCCGAGCACGCCGTGCTGGAAGTGCTCGAGCACGACCTGCGCCGCGTCGGCCGGGGTGATCGTGCGGCCGGTCAGCGCAGAGAGCGTCGTGACGCCGGCGTCCCGGATGCCGCAGGCGACGATGCGGTCGTAGGGCGCGAGGTCGTTGCTGCAGTTCAGTGCGAACCCGTGCATCGTGACCCCCTGCTCGACCCGGAGGCCGATCGCGCCGATCTTGTCCCACCCCATCGGGGTGCGGACCCAGACGCCGCTGCGTCCCTCCACCCGCTCGCCGGTCACGCCGAAGCGGGCGGCGACGTCGATCATCATCGCCTCGAGATCGCGCACGAACGCGACGACCTCGTGCCGGTCCGGCAGCCGCAGGATCGGGTAGCCGGTCAGCTGCCCGGGCCCGTGCCAGGTGATCTTGCCGCCGCGGTCGACGTCGACCACGGGGGTGCCGTCCACCGGCCGCTCGTCGGGCGATGTCCGCTTGCCGGCCGTGTAGACGGCCTCGTGCTCGCAGAGGATCAGGGAATCCGCGCGGATCCCTGCGACGACCTCGGCATGGACCCGGCGCTGCAGCGCCCAGCCCTCGTGGTAGTCGAGCAGGTCCGGCGCGAGGCTCATCAGCGCGGCGTCGATCACGCCCGAAACACTACGTCGCGGCAGGGACGGCACCGGGCAGGATGACTCGGCGTGCGCCTCGACGACCT
>NZ_CAXTHO010000116.1:0-446 GCF_964244015.1 uncultured Amnibacterium sp.
ACCGGGGCGACCCGCTGTACGCCGTCGTCGCCCGCCGGCTCGTCTGAGGCGCAGCTGGGCCGGCGCGCGACCGCCGGGTCCGCGTCCGTCACGATGGAGGCGTGCCCTCCGCTGATCCCTACCGCGTCGTCCCCCGCCGCGCGGACGTCGCGCTGGCGGCGGTCGTCGACCACCTCCGCCTTGCGGGGGTGCCGGACCCCCGGGTCGACGCGGAGCTGCTGCTCGCCCACGTCGTCGGGGTCAGCCGCGGTCGTGCCCAGGCGCTCGCGCTGATGGGAGCCCCGCTCTCGGAGGAGCAGGCGGAGCGCCTGCGCGCGCTCGGCCTGCGGCGTGGGACGCGGGAGCCGCTGCAGCACCTGACCGGGCACGCGGCGTTCCGGCACATCGAGCTCGCCGTCGGGCCGGGGGTGTTCGTCCCGCGGCCGGAGACGGAGGTGCTGGTCGAG
>NZ_CAXTHO010000116.1:456-9322 GCF_964244015.1 uncultured Amnibacterium sp.
CGCTGCGCGGCCTGCCGGAGGGCGGGCGCGCCGTGGACCTCGGCACCGGCAGCGGCGCGATCGCGCTGTCCATCGCGCACGAGCGCCCGGACGCGGAGGTGATCGGCGTGGAGCGGAGTCCGGAGGCGTTCGCCTGGGCGGACCGCAACCGGGAGCGCGTCGACGCGGTGAACGCCCGGATCGACCTCGGCGACCTCGCCGACGCGGCGCCGGAGTGGCACGGCACTGTCGACGTGGTGGTCTCGAACCCGCCGTATGTCCCGGACGGCATGATCCCGCGCGACCCCGAGGTGCAGCGGTTCGACCCACCGGCTGCGCTCTTCGGCGGCACCGACGGCCTCGACCCGATGCGCGCGGTCGAGATCGTGGCGCGACGCCTCCTGAAGCCGGGCGGCCTGCTCGCCGTCGAACACGGCGAGCTGCAGGGCGCGGAGGTCCGCGCGCTCCTCGGCGACCCATGGACGGATGCCGCGACGCACCCCGACCTGACCGGCCGCGACCGCGTGACCACCGCCCGCCTCCGCTGAGGGGTTGTTCACGGATCAGGGGATTCGGCGGCGCTTCGCGCCTGCCGAATCCCCTGATCCGTGAACACAACGAGCCGCGCGCCGCGGGGCTGCCGCGGTACGCAGGGTGCCGACGGCTACGATGACGACCATGGCGACGGTCGTCGATTGCGCCGATGCGGTGAGCCTGCTCCCGGGGATGCGCGAAGCCCGCGCCGCGATCGCTCGCGGCGATCTCGTCGTCATGCCCACCGACACCGTCTACGGCATCGCAGCGGATGCGTTCCAGCCCAATGCCGTGCAGGCGCTGCTCGACGCGAAGGGCCGGGGGCGCACCGCGCCGCCGCCGGTGCTGGTGCCGAACCGCTCGACGCTCGACGCGCTCGCGGAGACCGTCCCGGAGGCGGTGTCGGCGCTCGCGGACGCATTCTGGCCCGGCGGGCTCACGATCGTGCTGCCCGCCCGCTCCACCCTCGCCTGGGATCTCGGCGAGACCAGCGGCACGGTCGCGCTCCGCATGCCGGACGACCGCATCGCCCTCGAGCTGCTCGCGGAGACCGGTCCGCTCGCCGTCAGCTCCGCGAACCTCACGGGCAAGCCGGCCGCGCAGACCGCCCTCGACGCGCTGTACCAGCTCGGCGACTCCATCGCCGTCTACCTCGACGCGGGCTCGACGCCCGGCCCCGACCCGTCGACCATCATCGACGCGACGGCGCTCGTCGACGGCACCGGGCCCCTCCGCGTGCTCCGCGAGGGCGTGATCAGTCGCGAGCAGCTCGAGGCCGTGGTGCCGGAGGCGTTCAGCATCCCGGAGTCGGAGCCCGCCGAGGACGGCCTCGACGCCGCTGACGCCCAGGTCGCCCGCCAGGCCGCCGCCGAGGCGGACGCCGACGAGGCAATCCCTGTGGACCAGCCGAAGCCGACCGAGTGATCGTCACCCTGCTCGTCGCGCTGGTGGGCGCCGCCGTGAGCTTCCTGATGTCGATCGTGATGTGGCGGGTCGGCATCCGGTTCAAGCTCTACCCGGCGATCCGCGCTCGCGACGTGCACACCAGACCGACGCCCCGCCTCGGCGGCGTGGCGATGTTCACCGGGCTGCTCGCGGCGCTGCTGCTCGCGTCGCAGATCTCGTACTTCGCTCCCGTCTTCTACCAGGGCCGTGAGCCGCAGATCATCTCGATCCTGTGCGCCGCGACGCTCATCGTCGTGATGGGGGTGCTCGACGACTTCTTCGATCTCGACTGGACGACGAAGCTGATCGGCCAGGTGATCGCGGCGGGCGTGCTCGCCTGGGTCGGCGGACTGCAGCTCGACTCGCTGCCGATCGGCGGCGTCACGATCACCTCGACGTGGTCGTCCCTCGCGCTGACGCTCATCACGATCGTCGTCGTGATGAACATGATGAACTTCATCGACGGGCTCGACGGCCTCGTCGCCGGCATCGCGATCATCGCGAACGGCGCGTTCTTCCTCTACAGCTACATGGCTCTGCAGGCGAGCGGTTCCGCCTACTACTTCAGCCTCGGCACGCTGATCTCCGCCGTGATGTGCGGGGTCTGCCTCGGCTTCCTGCCGCTGAACTGGCACCCGGCCCGTCTGTTCATGGGCGACGCCGGGAGCCTGCTCGTCGGCCTCATGTTCGCGGTCGCATCCATCAGCGTCACCGGCTCGATGGATCCGACGACGTTCCTGAAGGCCGGAGGCGGGTTCTCCCGTGCGCACTACGCGCCCGCCTTCACCCTGCTGCTGCTCCCGGTCGCGATCATGATCGTGCCGGGGCTCGATTTCGCGCTGGCCGTCGTCCGCCGGATCGCCGCGGGAAAGAGCCCGTTCAGCGCGGACCGCAAGCACCTCCACCACCGCCTGCTCGACATGGGCCACACCCGCCTGCACGCGACCCTCATCTTCTACGCGTGGACCGCGGTCATCTCCGTCGGCTCGCTGCTGTTCTTCGTGGCCGACCAGGTGGTGGCGTGGAGCTTCATCGGCGGCGGCCTCGTGGTCTGCGCCCTCGCGACGCTCGCGCCGCTGTCCCATCGCAAGCGCCGCGAGTACCAGGTGCAGGCGAAGCCCCTCGCCTCGACCACCACGGAGATCGCGGTGCTCGATCCGCTCGACCGCGCGGGTGCCACCCCGAAGGAGCGATCCGCCTGATGTTCGACACCCTCGCGACCGTGCTGCGCCGCGCACTCGTGCTCGGGGCGACGGTCGGATTCGCCATCGGGCTCGTCACCGGTCTGGTCGGGCTCGCGATCGCCGGGCTGCCGGGGCTCGCATCGGGCCTCGTCGGCGCGGTCCTCACCATCCTGTTCCTCGGCATCACCGCCCTCGGCGTGTTGGCCTCGGGCCGGCTCACTCGGAGCGGTGGCATCGGCGCCTACGCCGTGCTGATGCTCGCGTGGTTCGCCAAGCTCGTCGTCTTCATCGTCGTGCTGCTGGTGCTGCGGACCCAGGCGTGGGTCGTGCCGGGGGTGCTCCTGGCCGGCATCGTCGCCACGGTGATCGCCTCGCTGGTCATCGACGCGATCGTCGTCGGACGGGCCAGGATCCCGGTGTCCGACCGGGTCTGAACGCCGGCCGACGAGCGGTTCCGAGGCTCTCGCGACCCACTCACCTGTTGATAGGGTGGTTGCACGCCCGCCAGTCCACCGCGTGCGCCACGCGCGCAGATGTACGGAGAGAGCGCTGTTCCAGCACTTGATCACCACGTTGCCAATGTCCGCCGACGATGGCGTGTTCGTCGCACCCACGATCGATCAGTTCTTCCCCGACGCCGTCCTGTTCGCGGGGACGCCGTTCGCGCTGAACCGCATCCTGATCATCCGGATGCTCGCGGTGGCCGTGCTGGTGCTGTGGCTGTGGCTCGGCACCCGGCGGATGAAAATCGTCCCCGGCCGTTTCCAGCTGTCGGTCGAGTTCCTGCTCGGGTTCGTGCGCAACAACATCGCGATCGAGACGCTCGGCGAGAAGGACGGCAAGCGCTTCATGCCGGTCATCATGACGATGTTCTTCCTCGTCTTCGCCACGAACATCACGGGCGCCATCTCGCCGCTGCTGATCCCGGGCAGCTCCGTGATCGGGCTGCCGCTGATCCTCGCCCTCATCGCCTGGGTGCTGTTCATCTACGCCGGCTTCAAGAAGCTGAAGTGGAAGTACCTGAAGAACGCGCTGTTCCTGCCGGGCGTCCCCTGGCCGCTCTACATCCTGCTGACGCCGCTCGAGATCCTCTCCACCTTCATCGTGCGGCCGGTCACGCTGACCCTCCGGCTGCTGATGAACATGGTCTCCGGGCACCTCCTGCTCGCCCTGGTGTACTCGGCATCGTCGTTCTTCCTCTTCACCCTGCTCCCCAAGGGCAACTTCCTCGGCCTGATCGGTGTCGGCACCGTGGCCTTCGGCCTGGTCTACCTGGTCTTCGAGATCTTCGTCGCCGCTCTGCAGGCCTACGTCTTCGCCTTCCTCACCGCGATCTACATCCAGCTCGCGACTGCGGAAGAGCACTGACAGCCCGCCTCCGCGGGCCTTGTTCCACACCGAAAGGAAACACTGAATGAATGTCGTCGGCTATCTCGCCGCGCTCGGCTTCGGCCTCGCTGCGATCGGCTCCGGTATCGGCGTCGGCATCATCGTCGGCAAGACGATCGAGTCCGTCGCTCGCCAGCCCGAGCTGCAGGGGCGTCTGACGTCGCTGATGTTCCTGGGCATCGCGCTGACCGAGGCCCTCTGCTTCATCGCCATCGCGATCGGCTTCATCCCGTTCCCGACCCCGAGCTGATCGGCCTCCCCGAGGCCGAAGGAGCCTGATCTATGTACACGACAATCGTCGCCGCGGCGTCGGAGTCGAACCACAGCCTGCTGGTCCCCGAGGTGCCCGATCTCTTCTGGGGATCCGTCGGCTTCATCGTGGTCATCGTGGTGTTCATCCGGGTCGCTCTGCCGCGCCTGAACGCCCTGCTGGACGCACGCTCGAAGGCCATCGAGGGCCGCATCGACGAGGCGAAGCACGCTCGTGAAGAGGCGGAGGCGGTCCTCGAGCGGTACCAGCAGCAGCTGGCCGACGCTCGGACGGAGGCGGGCCGCATCCGTGAGGCCGCCAGGGACGACGCCAAGCAGATCAGGGCGGAGCTCGTGGAACAGGCGCAGGCCGAGGCGGCGCGGATCGTCGCCGGCGCGCGCACCCAGATCCAGTCGGAGCGCGACGCGGCGGTCCAGTCGCTGCGCGCCGAGGTCGGCTCGCTCGCCCTCGACCTGGCATCCGCGGTGGTCACCGAGCACCTCGCGACCGACGCGAACGCGCAGGCGTTCGTCGACCGCTTCCTCGAGGACCTCCGGATCGAGCAGTCGACCCAGGACGCGACTCGATGACGGACGGCATCTGATGGGCGCCGCGACCCGGACATCGACGGCAGCGGGCGTGGAGGCGCTGGCCGCGGTCACGCGACCGTCGCCGGCGCTCGGCGACGAGCTGCTCACGGCGGCTCGAGGTCTCGCCTCGTCCCGTCAGCTGGTCGCCGTGCTCGCCGACGGCGGCGTGCCGGCGGAGCAGCGCACGGCACTCGTGCAGCGGGCCTTTGCATCGCTGCAGCCGCAGACCCGGGGGATCCTCGAGTCGCTCGTTGCGGGGCGCTGGTCGGAGCCCGGCGACCTCGTCGCCGGGGTCGAGGAGATCGGGCTCAGGGCGCTCGCGTCGCCGACGACGGCTGCGGGCCTGGACCGCGAGCTGTTCACCGTCCTCCAGACGGTCGGCTCCGACGGGCGGCTGGAGCTCGCGCTCGGCGGCGTGACCTCCCCGGTCGCCGCGCGCCTCGCACTCGTGGACACGCTTCTGAAGGATGCGTCGTCGGCGACCCGCACGATCGTCCGGCACATCGTGCGGCTGCCGAGGGGGCGAAAGCCCATCGAGGCGCTGCGCCAGGCGCAGGCGATCGTGGCGGAGGCGAGCGACCGCGTCGTCGCCGTCGTCCAGACGGCCACACCGCTGAGCGTCGCGCAGGCGGAGGCCCTCTCAGCGCGCCTCGAGCAGGGGTACGGACGTAAAATCTTCGTCAACCAGGAGATCGACAGCAGCCTCCTCGGTGGTGTGCGGATCACGATCGGCGACGACGTGATCGACGGCACCGTGCGCGCCCGCCTCGACGACCTCCGCCTGCGCCTCGCGGGCTGACGCCACGCGTCCACACGAACTTCGCAACCTCAGAACACAAGGGACATCCCAGATGACCGACCTCAGCATCAGCCCGGACGCGATCCGGAGCGCACTCGCGGACTTCGCGGCCTCCTACGACCCCGGCACGGCGTCCGCCACCGAGATCGGCTTCGTGATCGACGCCGCCGACGGCATCGCGCACGTCGAGGGGCTCCCGAACGTCATGGCCAACGAGCTCGTCCTGTTCGGCGACGGCACCCGCGGCCTCGCGCTGAACCTCGACGAGGACGACATCGGTGTCATCGTGCTCGGCGACTTCCAGGGCATCGAAGAGGGGCTGGAGGTCCGCCGCACCGGAGAGATCCTCTCCGTGCCCGTCGGCGACGCGTACCTCGGTCGCGTCGTGGACCCGCTCGGCCAGCCCATCGACGGGCTCGGTGAGGTGGTCACGACCGAGCGCCGCGCGCTCGAGCTGCAGGCGCCCGGCGTGATGCAGCGCCAGAGCGTCAAGCAGCCGATGCAGACCGGCATCAAGGCGATCGACGCGATGATCCCGATCGGCCGCGGTCAGCGCCAGCTGATCATCGGCGACCGGCAGACCGGCAAGACCGCCATCGCGGTCGACACGATCATCAACCAGAAGGCGAACTGGGAGTCCGGCGACCCGGACAAGCAGGTCCGCTGCATCTACGTCGCCATCGGTCAGAAGGGCTCGACGATCGCCTCCGTGCGCGGCGCGCTCGAGGACGCGGGCGCGCTGGAGTACACGACGATCGTCGCGTCACCCGCCTCCGACCCGGCCGGCTTCAAGTACCTCGCCCCCTACACCGGCTCGGCCATCGGCCAGCACTGGATGTACGACGGCAAGCACGTCCTGATCGTGTTCGACGATCTGTCCAAGCAGGCGGCCGCCTACCGCGCCGTCTCCCTGCTCCTGCGCCGCCCGCCGGGGCGCGAGGCCTACCCGGGCGACGTCTTCTACCTGCACTCCCGTCTGCTGGAGCGCTGCGCGAAGCTGTCGGACGAGCTCGGCGCCGGCTCGATGACCGGCCTGCCGATCATCGAGACGCAGGCGAACGACGTCTCCGCCTACATCCCGACCAACGTGATCTCGATCACCGACGGCCAGATCTTCCTGCAGTCCGACCTGTTCAACGCGAACCAGCGCCCGGCCGTCGACGTCGGCATCTCGGTCTCGCGGGTGGGTGGCGACGCCCAGGTGAAGAGCATCAAGAAGGTGTCCGGCACGCTGAAGCTCGAGCTTGCGCAGTACCGGTCGCTGGAGGCGTTCGCGCTGTTCGCGTCCGACCTCGACGCGGCCAGCCGGCGTCAGCTCGCCCGCGGTGCGCGTCTCACCGAGCTGCTGCGCCAGCCGCAGTACTCCCCGTACCCGGTCGAGAACCAGGTCGTCTCGATCTGGGCCGGCACGAACGGGAAGTTCGACGAGGTCGCGGTGGAGGACGTGCTCCGGTTCGAGAGCGAGCTGTTCGAGTACCTGAAGCGCAACTCGTCCGTGCTCGACGACCTGCGCGAGACGAACGCGTTGAGCGACGACACGGTCGCGGCGCTGACCGACGCGGTGGACGAGTTCAAGAAGCAGTTCACGACCGGCGAGGGCAAGCCGCTCGCCTCCGTGGGCAAGGAGAGCTTCGAGGCGGCGGACCGCGAGGACGTCGAGCAGGCGCAGATCACCCGGAACAAGCGGTAGCGCGTGGCGGCCCAGGTCCGCGTCTACCGCTCCCGCATCAAGAGCGCGCAGACGACGAAGAAGATCACCCGTGCGATGGAGCTCATCTCCGCCTCGCGGATCGCGAAGGCGCAGCAGCGCCTCGCGACTTCCCTGCCGTACGCGCGTGCGGTCACGCGTGCGGTCTCGGCGGTCGCGACCTACTCCAACGTCGACCACGTCCTCACCCGGGAGGCGGCGAACCCCACGCGCGCCGCGATCGTCGTGTTCTCGTCCGACCGCGGCCTCGCGGGCGCGTTCAACTCGAACGTGCTCCGCAAGAGCGAGGAGCTCGGCGAGCTGCTCCGCAGCGAGGGCAAGGAGGTCGTCTCCTACGTCGTCGGTCGCAAGGCGGTCGGCTACTACCGGTTCCGTCGCCGCGAGTTCGTACGCGACTGGGTCGGCGGCACCGACAGTCCGACGGCCGAGACGGCGCACGAGATCGCGGAAGCGGTCGTCGACGCCTTCGTGCAGGACACGGCGGACGGCGGCGTGGACGAGATCCACATCGTCTACAACCGCTTCGTCTCGATGCTCACGCAGACGCCGGAGATCCTCCGGCTGCTGCCGCTCGAGATCGTCGAGGGAGTGGAGGAGCCGGGCGACCGGCTCGCCCTGCCGCTGTACGAGTTCGAGCCGGACGCGAGCGACGTGCTCGACGCCCTCCTGCCCGTCTACATCGAGTCGCGGCTGTACGCCGCGATGCTGGAGAGCGCGGCGAGCAAGCACGCCGCGACGCAGCGCGCGATGAAGAGCGCGAGCGACAACGCGGACAAGCTGATCCGCGAGTACACCAGGCTCGCGAACAACGCGAGGCAGCAGGAGATCACGCAGCAGATCTCCGAGATCGTCGGCGGCGCGGACGCGCTGTCCGGCCGCTGAGGAAGGACGAAAGAGTCATGACGCTCACCGCCCCAGAACCCACCACGACCTCGGAGCCCGGCGTCGGCCGCGTGTCCCGCGTCACCGGACCGGTCGTCGACATCGAGTTCCCGCACGACTCGATCCCCGAGATCTACAACGCGCTGAAGACGACGATCGCCATCGGCGACGAGTCGACCGAGATCACGCTCGAGGTCGCGCAGCACCTCGGCGACGACGTCGTCCGCGCGATCGCCCTGAAGCCGACCGACGGCATGGTCCGCGGGCAGGAGGTGCGCGACACCGGTGCCGCGATCTCGGTGCCCGTCGGCGACATCACCAAGGGTCACGTCTTCAACGTGATCGGCGAGGCGCTGGACCTGAAGCCGGGCGAGACGCTCGAGGTCACCGAGCGCTGGCCGATCCACCGCAAGGCCCCGGCCTTCGACCAGCTCGAGTCGAAGACGCAGCTGTTCGAGACCGGCATCAAGGTCATCGACCTGCTGACCCCGTACGTCCAGGGCGGCAAGATCGGCCTGTTCGGCGGCGCCGGCGTCGGCAAGACCGTGCTCATCCAGGAGCTGATCAACAACATCGCCAAGGGCCATGGCGGCGTGTCGGTGTTCG
>NZ_CAXTHO010000117.1:0-9293 GCF_964244015.1 uncultured Amnibacterium sp.
CCGTGCATCGAGTGGATCGGTCGATCGGCCTCGACCGTCCTCGACGCCGCCACCACCGACTGCGCGAGTACCTGGCCGCCGAACACGCGGCCCTGCGGACTCCACTGGGACGGCCCGGTGAAGATGTCCTCGCTCGTTCGCGCACCCGTGTCGACCACGTTCAGTGCGGCGAGCATCGCGGATAGCGGTTCCAGGATCGCCTCCTCGCGTTCGCGTTCACTAGTGTAATGAGCCCGATGGATCGCTTCCTCACGCTGCCCGACGCCGCGGCGCTCGCGGATCTGCGCACCTATCTCAGCCGTGCGGACCGCATCGACCGTGCCTCGGCGCGCATGATCGCCGGAGGTGGGGTGCTCGCCGTCTACACGGCCGTGCTGCACCCCGGTGGCCTGCTCGACGAGACGCCGACGGTGCTCGGGCTGCGCACGGTGCGGATCCGGGTCGACCAGGTGCTCGACGTGGTCGTGCCGATCGCCTCGCTCGTCGCGCGGCTCGACGCCGCGATCCCGGACCCGGAGGACGACACGGTCCTGATCGGGATACCCGCCGAGGTCGCGACGGTCACCTGGGCCGGGGTCGCGCCGCCGCGGGCAGGGTGGCAGCCGGTCGACTCGACGGTCGCCGGCTCGCTCGCCGAGATCGCGAAGGCCGGCATCGTCGAGGTCGCCGAGCTGCTCCCCGCCGACGCAGGCGAGGCCGTCGTGCGCCGCGTGCGTGCCGAGGTGTGGGGGAGAGCGATGCCCGACCTCGACCACGTGCCCGCCGGCGCAGCGTTCGCGGCGCACAGCCTCGGCTTCCTCGGCGAGGTGGAGGAGGAGATCCCCGTGTACGAGACCGGCCCGTGGACGCGGCTCTCCGCCGCTCGCGGGCACGTACTGGTCAAGCGCCGCGGCTGGTCCCTCCAGCAGTCCTGATTCCCGCTGCCGGGCGGTGATCTCGAGGCTCGCTGCGCTCGCACCTCGATCAGCGGGAACGGCTCGCTGCGCTCGCGCCTCGATCAGCGGGAACGGCTCGCTGCGCTCGCGCCTCGATCAGCGGGAACGGTTCGCTGGGCTCGCGCCTCGATCAGCGGGAACGGTTCGCTGGGCTCGCGCCTGGATCAGCGGGGGCGGTTTGCTGCGTTCGCGCCTGGATCAGCGGGGGCGGTTTGCTGCGTTCGCGCCTGGATCAGCGGGGGCGGTTTGCTGGGCTCGCGCCTGGATCAGCGGGGACGGCTAGCTGGGCTCGCACCTCGGTCAGCGAAGGCGGGCCGAGCGGCCCGAAGTGGGTACTCCGCAGGCCCGAAGAGGGGACTGACCTGGTGGTTCGGTCTCATTACCGTGGCGGCATGGACGCGCAGCCCGAGGTCGCCGAGCGGTCGCCGTGGCCGCCGCTCGTCGCCTCGCTGCTGGCGCTCGGCGTGGTCCGGACCGTTGCCCGCATCTACGGCCTGGTCGCGCTGCTCGTCATCGTGATCGCCTGCGTCGGCGCGATGGCGATCGCCATCGTCGTCCTCCGCCTCATGCTCCTGCACTGACGCGGCCACCCGACCTGCCGGGTCACTCCTCGAACGTGTTGACCATCGCGTGGGCGGCGCGCTCGAGGTAGCCCCACAGCTCCGACTCGTACAGCGGAGGCAGGTGGAGCTCGTCGACCGCGTCGCGCATGTGGTGCAGCCACCGGTCGCGCTGGTCCGGGTTCACCTTGAACGGCATGTGCCGCATCCGCAGCCGCGGGTGCCCACGCCGCTCGCTGTACGTCGTCGGGCCGCCCCAGTACTGCTCGAGGAACCCGGTCAGCCGCTCGATCGCCGGCTCGAGGTCCTCCTCCGGGTACAGCGCGTGCAACGGTGGGTCGTTCGCGACGCCGACGTAGAAGCGCCGAACGAGCCGCTCGAACGTCGGCCGCCCGCCGACGGCGTCGTAGAAGCTGCCCGGTCCGTCAGCCGGCATCGGAACCGTCGTCGGGTGGTGCTGCCCGTGTCGTCCGCGGTCTCCTGGGAGCAGGCGGGTTCGCAGGTGCGTCGTCGGTGGACGGGGTGGCCCGTCGTGTCGCCCGCCGACGCGGTACGGGGATCGACCCGGTGCGCGGCGGCCGGACCCCCCGCAGGGCTCCCGCGTACTCGAACTCGTCGAGACGATCGCTGCTCAGCCGGATCTGCTCGATCCCGGCGTCCTCCAGCGCCTCCCGGAGGTGGGTGCGGATCGCCCAGGCGACGTCGTCGCGCTGGTTGGCGGTCGTCCTGGCGACGATCCGCAGCACGACGCCGTCCGCGGTGACCGATTCGAGCCCCCAGAGCTCGGGGCTCTCGGTGACGCTGCCCTGCCACTCCGGCGTCGCGACAGCCGCCTTCGCGGCATCGAGGAGGCGCGGCTGCAGCGCGTCGACGTCCGCCCCGTTCGGCACGGTGACGTCGACGATCGCGCGCGACCAGCCCTGCGACCGGTTGCCGACGCGGGTCAGCTCCCCGTTCCTGACGTACCAGAGCACGCCGTTCACATCCCGGATCTGCGTCACCCGGATGCCGACCGCCTCCACGATCCCGGTCGCCAGGTCCGTGTCGACGATGTCGCCGACGCCGAGCTGGTCGTCCGCGACCATGAACAGCCCGGTCAGCACGTCCTTCACGAGGTTCTGCGCACCGAACCCGAGACCGGCGCCGAGAGCCGCTGTGATCAGGGAGAACGCTCCCGTGATCTGGGCGTTGATGATCGTCACGATCGTGATCAGCGCGATCAGGACCACGACCACCGAGACCACGTTGTTCAGCACCGTGCCGAGGGTCCTGGTGCGTTGCACGATGCGTGCAGCGCTGACCGGGGAGGTGAGCAGCGCCTGGGTGTCCTGCACGTTCCGCCGTCGCTTCGCGCCGGTCACGATGCGGTTGACGGTGATCTGGATCACCCGGTTCGCGATGAGGCGGATCAGCAGGGCGATCAGGACGACGATCAGGATCTGCACGGTCTTCCCGAGGGGACCGTTCAGGTCGGTGCCCCAGAGGAAGTCCCACGCGGTCCGGACACCTGCTCGGGCGCCGGCGGCGACGAGGTCATTCACCGGCGTCCCGCTCCTGCGCCGCGAGCGCCCGCTGCACGGCGGCGGTGTTCTCGACCACGACACGACGGAGGGCCGGGGTCGCGTCCGGATGGGCGTCGAGCCACGCCTCCGAAGCGTAGACCAGCTCGCGGGAGGCGAGCGGCGACGGGTAGAGGCCGCGCGCGAGCGTCTCCGCGATGGCGTAGCTGCGGTCGGCCCACAGCTGCTCGACGGTCGCGAAGTACCGCGCGACGTAGGGCTCGAGCAGGCTCGGGTCGATCGCTCGCCGGAATCCGAGGGTCGTCGCCCGCACGGTCGCGTTCGGCAGCGCCCCGGAATCGACGACCGACGACCACGCGGCGGCCTTCCCCTCCGCCGTCGGGATCACGGCCCGCGCGTGCGCGGCGGACTCCCGCCCGGTGGCCGTGTCGTCGGCGGCGAGCGTCGCGACGATCTCCGCCTCCCCGGCCTCGCCGCCCGCGACGAGCGCGATGAGCAGCTCCCAGCGGAGGTCGGTGTCGACGTCCAGGCCGGGCAGCGGCGCCGCGCCCGACAGAAGGCCGCGGACCATCTGCAGCTGCCCGGGCGTGCGGGCGATCGAGGCGAGCGCGCGCACGAACTGGAACTGCGCATCCGATCCGGCCTCCGCAGCGGACGCGAGCCGCTGCAGGCCGTCGCCGAGCGCCGTCAGCGTCTCCTCGCGGGCTGCCGGGGCCACGTAGCTGGAGGCGACCAGCACCGCCTGCGCGACGACCTGGCGGATCGTCGTCGACTCGGTCTCGCTCCCGATGTTGTTCAGCGCGAGCCGCACGAAGTCGCGCGGGCGCGCCTCCGCGTCCCGGGTCGCGTCCCAGACGGCGCTCCAGACCAGCGCCCTGGCGAGCGGCGACTCGATCGCGGCGAGGTGGTCGATCGCGGTCTCGAGGCTCGACTCGTCGAGCCGGATCTTCGCGTAGGCGAGGTCGTCGTCGTTCACGAGCACGAGCGCGGGGCGGCGCTTCCCGACCAGCTCCGGCACGTCGCTCGAGGCGCCGTCGACGTCGAGCTCGACACGCTCCGTCCGGACGAGCCGGCCCCCCTCCAGCTCGTAGAAGCCGATCGCGAGGCGGTGCGGCCGGATCGTCGGGTGGTCGGCCGGTGCGGTCTGCTCGATCGTGAAGGCGGCGATGAACCCCTCCTCGTCCGTCTCGATCTGCGGCGTCAGGGTGTTCACGCCCGCCGTCTCGAGCCAGGCGCCGCTCCAGGCGGTCAGATCGCGACCGCTCGTCGCCTCCAGCTCGACCAGCAGGTCGGCCAGGGTGGTGTTGCCGTGGGCGTGCTTGACGAAGTACTCGTGGATGCCGGCCAGGAACGGCTCGCGGCCGACGTAGGCGACCAGCTGCTTCAGCACCGAGGCGCCCTTCGCGTAGGTGATGCCGTCGAAGTTGACCAGCACGTCCTCGAGGTCCCGGATCTCGGCGACGATCGGGTGCGTCGACGGCAGCTGGTCCTGCGTGTACGCCCAGTTCTTCTCGAGGATGGTGAAGGTGGTCCACGCCTCCGTCCACTCCGTCGCCTCCGCGGTCGCGAGCGTGGAGATGAACTCGGCGAACGACTCGTTCAGCCAGAGGTCGTTCCACCACTGCATCGTCACCAGGTCGCCGAACCACATGTGGGCCAGCTCGTGCAGGATCGTGACGACGCGGCGCTCGCGGGTCGCGTCGGTGACCTTCGAGCGGAACACGTAGGTCTCGGTGAAGGTGACGGCGCCGGCGTTCTCCATCGCACCGGCGTTGTACTCCGGCACGAACAGCTGGTCGTACTTGTCGAACGGGTACGGGACGCCGAAGATCCGCTCGTAGAACTCGAAGCCCTGCTTCGTCTTCGCGAAGACGTAGTCCGCGTCGAGGTGCTCGAACAGGGACGCCCGGGCGAACGCGCCGAGAGCGATCGTGCGGCCGTCGGCGCTCGTCAGCTCGTCCGTGACCGACTTGTACGGGCCGGCGATGAGGGCGGTGATGTAGGAGGAGATCACCGGTGTGGGCTCGAAGGCCCAGGTCGCGGCGCCGGCGCCTGCGGGTGTCGGCTCGGGTGCGGCCTGGTTGGACGTGACCGACCACGCCTCCGGTGCGGTGACCGTGAAGCGGAACGTCGCCTTCAGGTCGGGCTGCTCGAACACCGCGTAGACGCGGCGGGAGTCGGGCACCTCGAACTGCGTGTACAGGTAGACCTCGTCGTCGACCGGGTCCACGAAGCGGTGCAGGCCCTCGCCGGTGTTCGTGTAGATCGCGTCGGCGTCGACGACCAGCACGTTCTCGGCCTGCAGGTCGGGCAGCCGGATGCGCACGCCGTCGCTGACCTCGGCCGGATCGAGCGACGTGCCGTTCAGCGTTACCGACCGCACGGTCCTCGTGATCGCGTCGATGAAGGTGGCGGCACCGGGCGTCCCGCTGAAGCGGACCGTCGTCCTCGACCCGAACACCTCGGGCCCGCGGGTCAGGTCCAGCTCGATCTCGTAGGCGGACGGCTGCACGATCGCGGCGCGCTCCTCAGCCTCGACCCTGGTCAGGTTCTCTCCGGGCATCGCTCTGCTCCTCGCCTCGCGGACTCGGCGAACAACCCTACGCAGCCCGGTCTGCTCTCTTCGCGATCAGGCCGGTTTCGCGACACCCCTCGTCGCCGACGCCCGCGGATGGCATCGTGCCGAAATCTCCTGAACGGCGCGAAATGCAGCGCGATCTAGAGTGAGCGGCATGCGGGTGCATCTCGGCACGGACCACGCCGGACTCGACTTCTCGAAGCACCTGAAGGGGCATCTGGAGGCGCAGGGCCACGAGGTCGTGGACCACGGTCCCACCTCCTACGACCCGGTCGACGACTACCCCTCCTTCTGCATCAACGCCGCGGTCGGCGTGATCAACGACCAGTCGGCGGGGTTGGAGGCGCTCGGCGTCGTCTTCGGCGGCTCGGGCAACGGCGAGCAGATCGCCGCGAACGAGGTGCGCGGCGTCCGAGCCGCCCTGATCTGGAACGAGTCGACCGCGCTGCTCGCGCGCCAGCACAACGATGCGAACGTCTGCGCGATCGGCGCCCGCCAGCACACGCTGCAGGAGGCGACGCAGCTGATCGACCTGTTCCTCGCGGAGCCGTTCTCGCAGGAGGAGCGGCACGCCCGGCGGATCGCGCAGCTGGCCGAGTACGAGGCCACCGGCACGATCGCGGGGCACCAGGTCGACCGGCTGACGGCGAGGGCCTGAGGCATGCCCGAGGGTCATTCCGTCCACCGGATCGCGCTGCAGTTCCGACGCGACTTCGTCGGGCACCGGGTCGCGGCGTCGAGCCCGCAGGGTCGCTTCGCCGCGGGTGCGGAGGACCTCGACGGCCGCGCGATCATCGCCTCCACCGCCGTCGGCAAGCATCTGCTGCTCGAGTTCGAGGGCGACCGCACGCTGCACGTGCACCTCGGCCTCTACGGCTCGTGGGACTTCGCGGGCGAGGTCAGCGCTGCTCCCACCTTCACCGTCGAGGACGGCCGGGTCGGGGACGAGGTGCGCCGCAGCGGCTCCCTCGGCGCGCTCGCCGGCTACCGGGAGGGCGCGCTGTCCGAAGCGACGCCCGAGCAGCTCGCCGCCGCGCAGGACGCTGCGGGGGAGCGGAACCTCCGGGTCGGCGGACCGACGCGCAGGACGACCCTGCGGATGGCCGAGTCGGACCGCGAGACCGAGGCGCCCGAGGGCGGGTTCCCGCCACCACCGGTCGGCGCGGTCCGCGTCCGTCTCCTGACCGAGACCGCGGTGGCGGATCTGCGCGGGCCGACCGCCTGCGAGGTGTTCGACCCGCAGCAGGTCGAGAAGCTGCTGGCGAAGCTCGGCCCCGATCCGATGCACGACGCGAGCCGCACGGCCGAGAACCGGTTCGTGCAGCGGGTCCTGAAATCGTCGACCCCCATCGGCCTGCAGCTGATGGACCAGTCCGTCGTCGCCGGCATCGGCAACATCTACCGCGCCGAGCTGCTGTTCCGCGCGCGCCTCAACCCGCACGCGCCCGGCAAGACCGTGCCCGAGGCGGCCCTCCGGCGGCTCTGGAAGGACTGGGCGCATCTGCTCGCGATCGGTGTCGAGACCGGCCAGATGCTGACCCGCGCCGACCTGAAGACGGAGCAGGACTACCGCCGTGCGCTCAGGAGCCGCGGCGAGCGCCACTACGTCTACAAGCGCACCGGGCAGAAGAGCCTCCGCGGCTCCGGCACGGTGGTGATGGAGGAGATGGGCGGCAGGACCCTGTACTGGGCGCCCGGGTGGCAGAACCGACCAGAGGTCTGAGCCGCGCGTGACGGATCTGCTCCTCCGCCGCAGCGCGATCGGCGGCGCGATCGTCGATCTGCGCGTCCGCGACGGCCGCATCACGGCGATCGCGCCCCGCCTGGATGCGACGGGCGCGGAGGTCGTCGACCTCGACGGGCGCGTCGTCCTCCGCGGCCTGTGGGACGAGCACGTCCACGTGACGCAGGCGGCGCTGGCCTCGAGGTGGATCCCGCTCCGTGACGCTGCCACCGCGGCCGGCGCGCTCGCGCGGATGACCGCTGCGCTGCCTGCACTGGTCGAGGAGTGGCCGGATCCGGAGGTGCCGCTCGTCGGTATCGGCTTCCAGGACGGCCTCTGGCGGGATGCGCCCACGCAGGAGGCGATCGATGCGGTCGGCGGGGGGCGAGCGCTCGTGCTGATCAGTCACGACATGCACGCGACGTGGGTGAACTCGGTCGCCGCGCGCCGGTTCGGCGTCCACCCCGGCCCGGACGGTTTCGTGCGCGAGGAGCTCGCCTTCGTGATCGGCCGCGAGGTCAACCGCCTCGCGGAGACGCGCTCGGCCGCCGCGGTCGATGTGCTGATGAAGCGGGCCGTGCGGCGGGGCGTGGTCGGGATCGTCGACCTGGAGATGACCTGGAACGCCGACGTGTGGCAGACGCGGACCGCCGGCGGCTGGCGCGGTCCGCGGATCGAGGTGGGCGTCTATCCGCCCGACCTCGAGCGCGCGGTCGGGCTCGGCCTCCGCGCAGGGTCGGTGCTCGGCGCGGACGGCCTGCTCACGGTCGGGCCGCTGAAGGCGCTGATCGACGGCGCGCTGAACACCAGGACCGCGTTCTGCGCACACCCCTACCCCGACGGCGGCAACGGGCTGCTGACCGTGCCGGAGGCGGAGCTCGCCGCCCTGCTCGAGCGAGCCCGGCAGACGGGCTTCGTGCCCGCCGTGCACGCGATCGGCGACGCCGCGGTCACGATCGCCCTCGACGCCTTCGCCGGCGTGGGGATCGGTGGCCGGATCGAGCACGCGCAGCTGGTCGCCGACACGGACCTCGCGCGGTTCGCAGCGCTCGGCGTGACGGCGAGCGTGCAGCCGGCGCACCTCCTCGACGACCGCGAGGTCGCTGCAGAGCACTGGGCGGGTCGCACCGACCGCGCGTTCCCGTTCCGGTCGCTGCTCGACGCGGGTGCCGCGCTCGCGTTCGGCTCCGACGCGCCGGTCGCGCCGCTCGACCCGTGGCGCACGCTCCGGGCGGCCGTCGACCGGTCGGTGCCGGGGGAGCAGCCGTGGCACCCGGAGCAGCGCATCCCGCTCGCCGCCGCGCTCGACGCGTCGACCCGCGGCCGCTCCACGCCGCAGGTCGGCGACCCGGCGGACCTCATCGCGCTCGATCGCCCGGTCGAGGAGCTCGACTCGGATGCGGTCGCGATGACCCTGATCGCGGGCCGGTTCGCACACCGCGCGCTCTGAGCCGATGCGCCATGCCGACGTTCACCGTCCGGACACGGAGCGGCAACCGGGCCGTCTCCTCGAGTGGCGACGATCCCTTCATGACGCTGCTCAGCCACACCGAGACCGTGATGCGCCCCGCCTCCGCCGCTCTGGAGTCCTGGTTCCCCGCTCCGGGTGTCGCGTTCGGTCTCACCGCGCTGATCACCGAGCAGGCGGAGGTCTCAGCCGCGATCGCCGCGACGGTCGCGCGCATGGGTGTCGAACTCGACGCGGACGCGCTGGACGAGCTGACCGAGGAGACGGCGACCCTGTTCGCCCGAGCCGAGGAGATCCGGATGGCGCTCGCCCTCGCCGCCCGGGCGGCCGACGAGACCTGGCTCCTGACCTTCGACGTCGACTGACCTGCCGCGCGCCGGGTCCCGGTACGATAGTTGCGTCGTCGGCTTCAGACCGACGTCGCGGGGATGTAGCTCAATGGTAGAGCCTCAGTTTTCCAAACTGATGGCGCGGGTTCGATTCCCGTCATCCCCTCCACGCCAGCCCAG
>NZ_CAXTHO010000118.1:0-7479 GCF_964244015.1 uncultured Amnibacterium sp.
TCCGGATCCGCGAAGGGATTCCGGATCCGCGAAGTCAGCCGCCGTGCCAGTGGACGACGAGCTGCACCCGGTCGCGGAGGCCGAGCTTCGCCAGGATGCGCGACACGTGGGTCTTCACCGTCGCCTCGCTGACGTACTCGTGCGCGGCGATCTCCGAGTTGCTGAGGCCCTTGCCGGCCAACTCGTAGATCTCGCGCTCGCGCGGGCTGAGCACCGCGACCCGGGTGTCCTCGAGCTTCCGCCCGCGGCCGAAGGTGGCGAGCAGGTGGCCGATCGCGGCCGGGGCGATGACAGCGGCCCCGCTGTGCACCGTGCGCACGGCGGCGAGCAGGAACTCCGGCTTGGCGTCCTTCAGGACGAATCCGGAGGCGCCCGCGCGCAACGCTCGGGCGGCGGCTTCGTCGAGGTCGAAGGTGGTAAGGACGAGCACGCGGACCCGCGCGCCCGCCAACCGCTCCGTCGCGGCGACGCCGTCCATGACGGGCATCCGGATGTCCATCAGGATCACGTCGGGATCGGTGCGGTCGACCTCGGCGAGCGCCGCAGCGCCGTCGGCGGCCTCGCCGACCACCTCGATGTCGGATTGCGAGTCGAGCAGCAGGCGGAGCCCCGAGCGGAACAGGGCCTGGTCGTCCGCCAGCACGACGCGGATTGGCGCCGCCGCGGCCTCCTCAGGCACGGGGCTGCAGGCCGGCGGCGGCGAGCAGGGCGACCAGCGGGTTCGTCTCGGCCGGTTCCTGCTCGGGGTGGTCGGCAGCCTCCTCCGCGATCGGCAGCGCGACCCGGACGCGGTACCGGCCGTTCGAGCCGACGCCGGCCGAGCAGTCGCCGCCCGCGTCGGCGGCCCGCTCCCGCATCCCGGTGACGCCGTGGCCGGCACGTTCGGACGCCGGCACGGCCTCGTCCGGCACGGCGTTCGTGACCACGAGGACCACCTCCCGCTCGCCCCAGTCGACCTCGAACCCGACCGGTGCGGTGCGGTCGCCGTGCCGCATGGCATTCGTCAGCGCCTCCTGCGCGATGCGGTACATGGCGAGGCCGACGGTGCGGGAGAGGTTACGCGGCTCCCCGAAGGCGACCTCCTCGACCTCGACGCCGAGCCCGCGGACCCCCTCCACCAGCCCGGCCAGGTCGTCGGAGCCGGGCACGACGCCGCCCTCGCCGCTGGTGCGCAGGTCGTGCAGCATCGTCCGCACCTCGCCGAGCGCGCGCCGCGCCGTGTCGCTGATCGCCTCGAGGGCCGGGGCGACGGTCTCCGGCTTCGACTCCGCGGCGAAGCGGGCGCCGTCCGCCTGCGCGATGACGACGGCCAGCGAATGCGCGACGACGTCGTGCACCTCGCGGGCGAGCCGGTTCCGCTCCAGCTCGAGCAGCACGTCCCGCTCCGCGGCCTGAGACCGTTCGACCGTCTCGGTGAGCCGGCCCTCGAGCGACGCGGAGCGCCGGAGCTGGCGCCAGCCCCACCCCGCCGCGATGGCGAGGAGCCCGAAGAAGGCCACACCGATGAACGCCGCCGTTCCTGCGGTGCCCAGCGTGATGAAGCAGTCCACGATGACCAGCGCGGCACCGGCCCAGTGCAGCCGGCGATCGGGCGTCAGCCAGGCGCCGAGGACGGCGAACCATGCCGTCGCTCCGACGGCGATGGCGCCGCCGTTCGCATTCGAGCCGAGGGCGACACACAGCAGGAGGACGACCAGTGCTGCCGCCGAGCAGGCGATCGCTCTCCACGGCCGCACGCGCCACCAGACAAGGACCAGGACGCCCGGTATCCCTGCGAACGCGACGGACACCGGGCTCCTGCCCGCTTCGCCCGCGATGGCGAGGACGTACCAGCAGGCTGCGACGAGCACGGCGAAGGCGAGCCGCACCCGCGGATCCAGCAGCACCTCAGAAGGTCGTTCCGGAACTGTCACGAGGTCAGGCTAGGGACCACCGCGCTGCGGCCAGACGCCGGCCGGCGCGAATCATCCTGCGGGATGACCGCGGTCATCCCGGTGACCCTGGTCCGCGACGTCGGCCCGCCGGTTCGCTGCCGTCATGCGGATCGCGATCGTGCTCGACTACTCCCTCGACCTGATCGGCGGCGCGCAGCGAGCGGCGCTGAACGAGGCGTGCGCCCTCGTCGCAGGGGGTCATCGGGTGCTGCTCGTCGCCCCGCGCGCGGCTGACGCGGTGGCCGTGCTGCCGCGCGGAGTCGACGCGCTGTGGACCACCTCCCGCCGCTTGCCGGCGCTCGACTTCCCGCTCGTCGCCGACGACGCGGCGCTGCGGGACCGACTGCACCGGCACCTCCGCGCTGCCCGCATCGACGCCGTGCACCTGCACTCCGAGTTCGGTCATGCGCGTGCCGCCCTGCATGCCGCTCGGCGCCTGGGGATCCCCGTGGTGCACACGATCCACACCGCCTACTGGCCGGGCGTGCCCGCGCCGTGCCGGGCGGTGGTGCGGGAGTACCTCGAGCGGCTCGCGGGACCGGTCGCGAGGCGCACCGCCAACCCGCTGCTGGACCACACCCTGGCGGTGGCGCTCGATGCGGACGTCGTGGTGTCGCCGTCCGCTCACCAGGGATGGGACCTCGCCGGGTTCGGGATACCCGGGGTCGTGGTGCTGCCGAACTGCGACGTCGCCGGTCCTCCCCCCGAGCCGCTCCCGGCGACCGACCACCTCCGGGTCGCCTGGATCGGCCGGTGCGTGCCCGAGAAGCGACTGCTCACCTTCGTCCGCGCGGTCCGGATCGCGCAGCGGCGCCTGCCGGAGGACCGACTCCGGGTCGCGATCGCCGGCGACGGGCTGCTGCTGCCGGTCGCGAAGCGGGTCGGCGCACCCGGCACGGTGTTCCTCGGCAGGCTCGACCGGGCCGGCGTCCGTCGGCTGATCGCCGACTCGCACCTGACCGCCCTCACGTCGCACGGATTCGACAACCAGCCGATGACGGTCGTCGAGTCGATCCGCGCCGGCCGGGGCGTGCTGCACACCGACCCGCGATTGACGGAGGGCCTCGACCGTGCGGGCCTGCTCACCGCGACGCCGGATGCGGGCGCTATCGCGGACCTGCTGGTCGAGCTCGCGCTCGACCCGGCGCGAGTGCGGGCGGCCGCCGCCGGGGCGCAGGAGGCGTCGTCGCTGTTCGCTCCGGAGACCTACGTCGCGCGGCTCCTGCCCCTGCTCGCCGGAGCGCAGGCCGTGGCGGCGTGACTGTTCATCTTTACGGAGTTCTGGCAGCGGCGAAGCCGCGCCAGAACTCCGTAAAGATGAACGGTCAGAAGCCGAGGCGGCCGAGCTGCTTCGGGTCGCGCTGCCACTCCTTGGCGACCTTCACGTGGAGGGAGAGGAAGACCTTCGTGCCGACGAGGGGCTCGATCTGCGCGCGGGCGGTGGTGCCGATCTCCTTCAGCCGGGAGCCCTTGCTGCCGATCATGATGATCCGCTGGCTGTCCCGCTCGACCCAGACGTTGGCGAAGATGCGGGTCATCCCCTCCTGCTCCTCGATGTCGTCGATCGTCACGGCGAGGGAGTGCGGCAGCTCCTCGCGAGCGCCCTCGAGGGCGGCCTCGCGGATGTACTCCGCGATCCGCTGCTCGAGGGTCTCGTCGGTGACCGCCTCCACGTCGTAGAGCGCGGGACCCTCCGGCATCAGCGCGAGCGACTCGGCGATCAGCACGTCCAGCTGCAGGCCGTCGACCGCGGACACCGGGATGACGCTCGCCCACTCCCCCAGCGCGCTGACCGCGAGCAGCTGCGCCGCCACCCGCTCCTTCGGCACGGCGTCGATCTTGGTGACGATCGCGATGCGCTTCGCTCGGGGTGCATCGTCGAGGCGGGCGTGGAGGAAACGGTCGCCCGGCCCGATCGGCTCGCCGGCCGGCACGCAGAACCCGATCACGTCGACGTCCGACAGCGTGTTCGCGACCACGTCGTTCAGCCGCTGGCCGAGCAGGGTGCGCGGCCGGTGCATGCCGGGGGTGTCGACGACGACCAGCTGCCCGTCGGGGCGGCTCACGATGCCGCGGATCGCGCGTCGCGTCGTCTGCGGCTTCGGGGAGGTGATCGCGACCTTCTCGCCGACGAGCGCGTTCATCAGCGTCGACTTGCCCACGTTCGGTCTGCCGACGAACGTCAGGAACCCCGACCGGTACTCGCTCATGCGCCCATCACCTTCGCGTCCTCCTCGGCGTCGTCGACCGCGAACGAGACGCGCTCGACGAGCACACGGCTGAGGCCGCGGCGTCGACCTTCGATCTGCTCGGCGCTCAGCACCATGCCGTCCACCTGCACGCGGTCGCCGAGCATCGGCAGCCGGTCCAGGTGCTTCGTCAGCAGGCCGCCGACCGAGTCGACGTCCTCATCCTCCACCTCGAGTCCGACCAGGTCGGAGAGCTCGTCGAGCTGCATCCGGGCGGAGACCAGCCACCGGCGTTCGCCGACCACGACGCTGTCCGGCGTCTCCCGGTCAGACTCGTCGGTGATGTCGCCGACCAGCTCCTCGATCAGGTCCTCGAGCGTGACCAGCCCGGCGATGCCGCCGTACTCGTCGACGACCATCGCGAGGTGGTTCGACGCCTGCTGCATCTGCCGCAGCGTGTCGTCGGCCTTCTTCGAGTCGGGCACGAACAGCACCGGACGGGCGAGGTCGGCCGCGGTGGGATGGTGCGCCCGCTTCTTCGGCTGCTCGGTCAGGATCCGCGCGACGTCCCGGAGGTGCAGCACGCCGACGATGTCGTCCGCGTCCTTCGCCCGCACCGGCACTCGGGACAGCGCGCGGTTCAGCAGCAGCTTCATCGCCGGCTCGGCCTTCGCGGTGGCCTCGATCGTCACCATGTCGGTACGCGGCACCATCACCTCGCGCACGGCCGTGTCACCCCACTTGAAGATCGAGTGGATCAGGTCGCTGTCGTCCTGCCCCAGCACGTCGAGCTCGGTGGCCTCGTCGACCATGGACAGCAACTGCTCCTCCGAGGTGAACGTCGCGGCCCCGCGCGCCCTGCCGGGTGTGACGCGGTTGCCGAGCCAGACCAGCACCCCGGCGAGCGGGCCGAGGATCAGGCGCGACACCCGGATGACCGGGGCCGTCGCGCGCAGCAGCCCGCGGGGGTGCGTCCTGCCGACGCTGCGCGGGCTCGCCCCGACGAGCACGAACGAGACGCCGGTCATGATCACGGCGGCGATCAGCAGCACCAGCCACGGGTTCTCGACGATCGCCGCGAACGCGAGCGTGACGAGCACCGCGGCGCTCGTCTCGGCGAGCACCCGGACGAAGTTCACGGCGTTGATGTGCGCACCCGTGTCGCCCGCGATCGCGAGGAGGGAGGCGCGGAAGCGCGCCCGGAGCGCGGCGTCCTGCAGCTCCGCCCTCGACAGCGTGACCATCGCGGCGTCGCAGGCTGCGAGCAGCCCGCCGAACGCCACGAGCACGAACGCGGCGACGAGGAAGAGGGGGGTCATGCCCGTTTCTGCTGCTTCTCCTGCACGGCGAAGCCGACCAGGATGTCGCGCTGCACGCCGAACATCTCCCGCTCGTCCTCCGGCTCGGCGTGGTCGAACCCGAGCAGGTGCAGCAGGCCGTGCGCGGTGAGCAGCTTGACCTCGTCGAGCACCGAGTGCCCCGCCGTCTTCGCCTGCGCCTCCGCGACCTGCGGGCACACCACGATGTCGCCGAGCAGCCCGGCCGGGGTGGGCACGTCGTCCGTACCGGGACGCAGCTCGTCCATCGGGAAGCTGAGGACGTCCGTCGGCCCCGGCTCGTCCATCCACTGCACGTGCAGCTGCTCCATCGCGGCCTCGTCGACGAACAGGATCGCGACGTCCGCGTCCGGGTGCACGTGCAGCAGGTCGAGCCCGAAGGTGATGAGGCGCTGGATCGCGGACTCGTCGACCGGGAGGCCGGACTCGTTGTTCAGCTCGACGCTCACCGGCGCGGCCGCGGATCGCCGGCGGCGCCGTCGGGATGGCGTGCGGCCGCCGCTGCGAGCCGCTCCTCGTCGAACCGGCTGTACGCGTCGACGATGCGGCCGACGAGCGAGTGCCGCACGACGTCCGCGCTGGTGAGCTGCGAGAAGTGGATGTCGTCGATGCCGTTCACGATCCCCTGAACCGTGCGCAGCCCGGACACGTTGTTCGGCAGGTCCGCCTGGGTGACGTCGCCCGTGATCACCATCTTCGAGTTGAAGCCGAGCCGGGTCAGGAACATCTTCATCTGCTCCGGCGTGGTGTTCTGCGCCTCGTCGAGCACCACGAACGAGTCGTTCAGCGTACGGCCGCGCATGTAGGCGAGCGGCGCGACCTCGATCGTCGAGGTCGCCATGAGCTTCGGGACCAGCTCGGGGTCCATCATCTCGTTCAGCGCGTCGTAGAGCGGGCGGAGGTAGGGGTCGATCTTGTCGGTCAGGGTGCCGGGCAGGTAGCCGAGCCGCTCCCCCGCCTCCACCGCCGGCCTCGTCAGGATGATCCGGGAGACCTGCTTGCGGGTCAGCGCCTGCACGGCCTTCGCCATCGCGAGATAGGTCTTGCCGGTACCCGCCGGTCCGATGCCGAACGTGATCGTGTTGTGGTCGATCGCATCGACGTACGACTTCTGCCCCAGGGTCTTGGGGCGGATCGCCCTGCCCTTGGCGGTCAGGATCGCCTGGCCCAGCAGCTGCGCCGGATGCGAGTCCCGGTTCCCCTCGAGGATGCGGGCGGAGGAGTCGACGTCGACGGGACCGAGCTCGTGACCGTCCCGGACCATCTGCAGCAGCTCCTCGATCAGGCGCTGCGCGGCCCGGACCTGCGCCGGCTCGCCGATCAGGGTGATCTCGTTGCCGCGGACCAGCACCTCCACGAGGGGGAACTGCTGCTCGATCTGGCCCAGCAGCCGGTCCTGCGGGCCGAGGAGGCGGACCATCGCGATGCCGTCGACCGCCATCGTGCGGGTCTCCGAGCCTGTCGCCGGGAACCTGCGGGCCACGGACGACGCGGTGCGTCCCGCTCGGGCACGGAGGCCGTCGGAGTCCGTCACGCGTCCTCTCCATCGGGCATGCCGAGGGTCATGGTGCGTTCGTCGAGCGCGGTCCCCGGTGACGCCAGGACGTGGGCGTGCACGTGGAAGACGGTCTGCCCGGCGCCCGCGCCGGTGTTGAAGACGAGCCGGAAGTCGGACGCGCCCGCCCCGGTCGCGGCGTCGCGCGCGACCTCGACGATGTGCGCGAGCAGCGCCGGGTCGTGCTCGGCGACCGCGGTGACGTCGGCGTACCGGTCGGTCTTGGGGATGACGAGGAGGTGGATCGGTGCCTGCGGCGCGATGTCCCGGATGACGAACACGTCGTCGGTCTGCAGCACGATCTCGCTCGGGATCTCCCCGCGCAGGATGCGCGTGAAGACCGAGGGCTCCGTGCCGACACGCTCCGTCATGGCCGCTCAGTGTACGTCGCCCCGAAGCCGCCCCTGTGGTGTTCACGGATCAGGACCTGCGCTCATGTACACAGTGGGGCGCTTCGCGCTGCC
>NZ_CAXTHO010000118.1:7579-9175 GCF_964244015.1 uncultured Amnibacterium sp.
GTGTTCACGGATCAGGACCTGCGCTCATGTACACAGTGGGGCGCTTCGCGCTGCCGGATCGCCTGATCCGTGAACACCGGACCCCGTCGATCGCGACCCGGTAGTTTCGGTCCTCGTGTCGAAGATCCTCTCGGACCTCCCCGTCGGCCAGCGCGTCGGGATCGCCTTCTCCGGGGGGCTCGACACCTCCGTGGCGGTCGCCTGGATGCGGGAGCACGGGGCGGTGCCCTACACCTACACCGCCGACCTCGGTCAGTACGACGACCCCGACCTGTCCGGGCTGCCCGACCGTGCGAAGGCCTACGGCGCCGAGGGGGCCAGGGTCGTCGACTGCCGACCCGCGCTGGTGGAGGAGGGCTTCGCCGCGCTCGCCTGCGGCGCCTTCCACATCCGGGCCGGCGGGATGCCGTACTTCAACACGACGCCGCTCGGCCGCGCGGTGACGGGCACGACGCTCGTCCGCGCGATGCAGGAGGACGACGTCGACATCTGGGGCGACGGCTCCACCTTCAAGGGCAACGACATCGAGCGCTTCTACCGCTACGGCCTGCTCGCGAACCCCGACCTGCGGATCTACAAGCCGTGGCTGGACCGCCGATTCGTGGGCGAGCTCGGCGGCCGCGCGGAGATGTCCGCGTGGCTCACCGAGCGGGGCCTCCCCTACCGGGCGAGCGCCGAGAAGGCCTACTCGACCGACGCGAACATCTGGGGCGCGACGCACGAGGCGAAGAAGCTCGAGGAGCTCGACGCCTCCGTCGAACTCGTCGAACCGATCATGGGCGTGCGGTTCTGGGACCCCTCGGTCACGGTCGAGACCGAGGACGTGACCGTCGGGTGGGAGCAGGGCCGGCCGGTCAGCGTGAACGGGACGCGCTACGACGACCCGGTCGCGCTGGTGCACGCGGTCAACACGACCGCAGGCCGGCACGGGCTCGGGATGACCGACCAGATCGAGAACCGCATCATCGAGGCGAAGAGCCGCGGGATCTACGAGGCGCCGGGGATGGCGCTGCTGTTCATCACCTACGAGCGCCTGGTCTCCGCGATCCACAACGAGGACACGCTCGCGGCGTACATGACGGAGGGGCGCCGCCTCGGCCGGCTGCTCTACGAAGGCCGCTGGCTCGAACCGCAGGCGCTGATGCTGCGGCAGGCGCTGACCCGGTGGATCGGTGCGCCGATCACCGGCGAGGTCACGGTGCGCCCCCGCCGCGGCAACGACTGGACACTCCTGAACACGGTCTCCCCGAACGCGACGTACCACCCGGACCGGCTTTCGATGGAGCGCACCGAGGACGCGGCGTTCAGCCCCGACGACCGCATCGGCCAGCTGACGATGCGCAACCTCGACCTCGCCGACTCGCGCGCGAAGCTCGAGTACTTCGACGGCTTGGAGGTGCTCGGCGGCACGGTGAGCGGCCTCGTCGGCGACCTGGAGCCGGGCCGCGCGAGCCACATCGCCTCCTCCGGCCGCGACGACAGCGCCGAAGACGCCCTGGACTCCGCCGCGATGGAGACCGGTACCGACTGACCGCGCGTCGGCAGGCTGGTCGCCCTTCAGCAGGCCGTCACGGGCGATTCCAGCCTGCTGAAGGA
>NZ_CAXTHO010000119.1:0-9169 GCF_964244015.1 uncultured Amnibacterium sp.
CGCGGGTGGTGGGCCGCCACGCGCTCATCGAGTCGATCAGGTCCTGCCTGGTGCCTCCGACCGTCACCTGGAGGGGCCGGGTGTGCGGCACGGGCATCGGAATGGACTGGACCCAGGTGGTCGACGTCACGCCGAACCGGTCGATCAGGCTGATCACCGCCGCCGCGAACCGGTTCCACTGGAAGTCGGGTTCGTACCCGGAGAGCAGGAGGAAGGGACGGCCGATGTCATCCCGGCAGAGGCTGAGGACGAGCGACAGCGGCGTGAACGAGGCGATGTGGTCCTCGTCGAAGTCGATGACCGGCCGGCGCGCGCGGTAGTCGAGCAGCTCGTCGTCGTCGAACACGGCCACCGGTACGGGCGCGCTCGTGTCGGCGAAGTACTCCCCGAGCTGCTGCACCGCGGAGCCCGCATCCGCGAAGCCGGTGAGCCCCGCCACGAGCGGGAGACCCTGCGGCACCTGCTCCGCCTCCGGCGTGAGCTCGTACAGATCCTCGGGCGCGCGCATCGCACGATTCTACCGAGGAGGCGGGCAGCCCCGGTCGTGCTCGGTCGGCTGCCGCGGCGGTCAGCGGGGCGTCCCTAGGCTCCTCGGCATGGTCGCCCCCGCTCTCGCCGTCTCCGCCGTCGCGCCGCAGGAGGTTCGGGCCGATGTCGTCGTGCTCGCCGTGCGCAGCTCGGACGACGGGCCGCAGCTGCTCGGCGCCCCGCTGCCGGACCTCGACCTCGCCGCGATCGGGCTGACCGGCGCGACCGGCGACGCCGCCCGGCTCCCGGGCACCGGGTTCGCGGCCGGGTCGATCCTGCTCGTCGGCATCGGTCGCGGGCTCGATCCGGACGGGGCCCGCGGTGTCGCCGCCACCGCGATCCGCAGGCTCGCCGGGGTCGCGCACGTCGCGCTGGCGCTGCCGGCGGAGCACGACGGCGTGTTCGCCGCGACGCTCGAGGGCGCTGCGCTCGGCGCGTACTCCTACCTCGACTACCGGTCCAAGAGCCTCGCCGCGCAGAAGGCCCCCGTCGCCCGGATCACCGTGCTCGGGCGGGCCGAGGCGCCCGCCGCCGTCCGCCGGGCGACCGTGCTCGCCGAAGCGGTCGCGCTCGTGAAGGACCTGGTCAACGCGCCCGCGAACGACCTCCCGCCCGTCGTGCTGGCCGACCGGGCCGTCGGGGTCGCGGCCGAGACGGGCGCGACCTCGCGGGTGTGGGACGAGGAGGCGCTCGCCGAAGGCGGCTTCGGCGGCATCCTCGGCGTCGGTGCCGGATCGACCCGGCCGCCGCGGCTGGTCCGCATCGGGTGGGAGCCGGAGGGGGCGGCCACGAAGGTCGCCCTCGTCGGCAAGGGCATCACCTTCGATTCGGGCGGCCTCTCCCTCAAGCCGGCCGTCTCGATGGTCGGCATGAAGAACGACATGACCGGGGCGGCGACGGTGCTGGCCGTGGTCGCCGCGGCGGCCAGGCTCGAGCTGCCGGTGGCCGTCACCGCCTGGCTCTGCATCGCCGAGAACATGCCGTCCGGCAGCGCCATCCGCCCGAACGACGTGCTGCGCATCCGCGGCGGTCGCACCGTCGAGGTGCTGAACACCGACGCGGAGGGGCGCCTGGTGCTGGCGGACGGTCTCGTCATCGCCGGCGAGGAGCACCCCGACCTGATCGTCGACGTCGCCACCCTGACCGGCGCCGTGATCACCGCCCTCGGCACCAGATACGTGGGCGCGATGGGTGACGGCGACCTCGTCGCGCGCACGCGGTCGGCAGCCGCACGCGCGGGCGAGCTGGTCTGGCACCTGCCGCTGCCGGAGGAGCTGCGCGCGATCCTCGCCTCCGACGTGGCCGACATCGCGAACGTCAAGATCGGCAACACCGCCGGCGGCGCGCTCGTCGCCGGGCAGTTCCTCCGCGAGTTCGTCCCGGAGCGCGAGGACGGCACGCCCGTGCCGTGGGTGCACCTCGACATCGCCGGTGCCGCGGAGAACAAGGGCGCGCCGTACGGGTCGACGGGCGCCGGACCGACCGGAGCCATGGTCAGGACGCTCGTCGCGCTGCTCGAGGACATCGCCGCCGAGACGCCGGCCCAGAGCCTTCCCGCACCCGTCGAGGAGTAGGGTCTCACCGGCGCTCCGGGGCGGGGCCTGGCTCCGGGTGAAGACCCGCGGGACGCTCGCCCTCGGTCGCGCCCAGCGACGAGAACGGGAGTACCGACGACGTGCCAGACCAGTCCTTCGACCTCGTGATCCTCGGCGGCGGCAGCGGCGGGTACGCAGCAGCCATCCGCGCGGCGGAACTCGGCAGCTCCGTCGCGGTGATCGAGAAGGACAAGGTCGGCGGGACCTGCCTGCACCGCGGGTGCATCCCGACCAAGGCCCTCCTCCACGCCGCGGAGGTCGCGGACACGGCGAAGGACTCGGCCCACTACGGCATCCGGGCCTCCTTCGACTCCGTCGACATCGCCGGTGTGACCTCGTACCGCACCGGCATCGTCGCCAAGAAGTTCAAGGGCCTGCAGTCGCTGCTGAAGGCGCGCGGGATCACGACGATCGACGGTGCGGGCCGCCTGACCTCCTCGACCACGGTCCAGGTCGGCGACCAGACGATCACCGGCAAGAAGATCGTCCTGGCGACCGGGTCGTACTCGAGGTCCCTGCCCGGCCTCGAGCTCGGCGGCCGCGTGATCGACTCCGAGCAGGCGATCGACCTCGATCACGTGCCGAAGAAGGTCGCCGTGCTCGGCGGCGGCGTGATCGGCGTCGAGTTCGCGAGCGTCTGGCGCTCATTCGGCGCGGACGTGACCATCATCGAAGCGCTGCCCCACCTCATCCCGAACGAGGAGGAGGTGCTGTCGAAGGCGCTCGAGCGCGCGTACCGCAAGCGCGGCATCCAGTTCTCGCTCGGCATCCGCTTCAAGTCCGTGACGCAGAACGACACCGGCGTGGTCGTGACGCTCGAGGACGGCAAGGTCATCGAGGCCGAGCTGCTGCTCGTCGCGGTCGGGCGGGGCCCGTCCACCGCGGGCAACGGCTTCGAGGAGGCCGGCGTCACGCTCGACCGCGGCTTCGTGACCGTGAACGAGCGGCTCGAGACCTCGCTGCCCGGCGTCTACGCGGTCGGTGACATCGTCTACGGCCTCCAGCTCGCACACCGCGGCTTCCAGCAGGGCATCTTCGTGGCCGAGGAGATCGCCGGGCTGAACCCCGCGGTCGTCTCGGACACGAACATCCCGCGCATCACCTACTGCGAGCCCGAGGTCATCTCCGTCGGCCTCACGGAGGTGAAGGCCGTCGAGCAGTACGGTCGCGAGGCCGTGCAGGCCTACGACTACAGCCTCGCGGGCAACGCGAAGAGCGAGATCCTCGACACCTCCGGCTCGATCAAGGTCGTCCGCGTCAAGGACGGGCCGGTCGTCGGTGTCCACGGCATCGGCACCCGGGTCGGCGAGCTCGTGGGCGAGGCCCAGCTCGTCGTCAACTGGGAGGCCTACCCCGAGGACGTCGCGCCGTACCTCCACGGCCACCCGACGCAGTACGAGGCCCTCGGCGAGGCCTTCCTCGCGCTCGCCGGCAAGCCGCTGCACGCACTCTGACCACACGGACGCGACCATGCGAACGCGTCCGCCCGCACGACGCCTGGCGGAATCGCCGCCGCTCCCGAAAGGAACCATCCGATGAGTGAGTCCGTCACCCTTCCGGCGCTCGGCGAGAGCGTCACCGAGGGCACGGTGACCCGCTGGCTGAAGCAGGTCGGCGACTCCGTCGAGGTCGACGAGCCCCTCCTCGAGGTCTCGACCGACAAGGTCGACACCGAGATCCCCTCCCCCGTCGCCGGTGTGATCGAGGAGATCCTCGTCCAGGAGGACGAGACGGTCGAGGTCGGCGCCGAGCTGGTCAGGATCGGCGACGGATCGGGCTCCGGCTCGTCCGCGAGCGAGCCCGCACCCGAGCCCGAGGAGGCGGACCAGGCGCCGGTCGAGCCGGCCCCGGAGCCCGCACCCGATCAGGTCCCCGACTCCGTGCCGGAGGAGGACGCGACCGCGGGCGGCTCCTACAGCGAGCCGAGCCTCGAGCAGGAGGTGGTCCCGGCCCCGGAGCCGGTGCCCTCGGTGGACGCGCCGGTCGGTACCGACCAGCAGACGGCCGCCCCCGCGCAGGAGGCCCCTCCCGCACCGGCGCCCACACCGGCACCGGCACCGGCACCCACTCCGGCCCCAGCCCAGCAGGCGCCTGCCCCCACCCCGCAGCCGGCCGCCCCCGTCGCCGAGCCCGGCGGATCGCACGCGGCAGCCCCCTACGTCACCCCGATCGTCCGCAAGCTCGCGAACGATCGCGGCGTCGACCTGTCGGCCGTCACGGGATCCGGGGTCGGCGGTCGCATCCGCAAGGAGGACGTCATCGCCGCCGCGGAGGCGCTCGCCCCCGCTGCCGAGCCGGCGGCCGCAGCGCCTGCCCCGGCGAAGCAGGCCGAGCCGTCGCCGCTGCGCGGCACGACGGTGAAGATGTCGCGGCTGCGCAAGGTCGTGGCCGAGCGCGCCGTCGTCTCCATGCAGTCGACCGCCCAGCTGACGACGGTCGTCGAGGTGGACGTGACCGCGGTCGCCACGCTGCGCGCCTCGGTGAAGGACGAGTTCCTGACGAAGTCCGGGCAGAAGCTGTCGTTCCTGCCGTTCTTCGCTCTGGCGGCGATCGAGGCCCTCCAGCAGTACCCGATCATCAACGCGACGGTGGATGGCGACTCGATCGTCTACCCGGACACCGAGAACGTGTCGATCGCGGTCGACACGGAACGCGGCCTGCTGACGCCGGTCATCCGAGGCGCAGGCGGCCTGTCGATCGCGCAGCTCGCGGCGCAGATCGCCGACCTGGCCGGCCGGACGCGCGACAACAAGCTGAAGCCCGACGAGCTCGCCGGCGGTACCTTCACGATCACCAACACCGGGTCGCGCGGCGCGCTGTTCGACACCCCGCTGGTGTTCCTCCCGCAGGTCGCGATCCTCGGCACCGGTGCGGTCGTGAAGAAGCCGGCGGTCGTCGCGACCGCTGACGGAGGCGAGTCGATCGCGATCCGCTCCACGGTGTACCTGGCGCTCAGCTACGACCACCGGATCGTGGACGGCGCGGACGCCGCCCGCTTCCTGACCACGGTCAAGCAGCGCCTCGAAGCCGGCGACTTCCGCGGCTCGCTCGGCATCTGACGCCCAGGACTCTCCGTTTTGTAGGACGACTCGTCCTACAAAACGGAGAGTCCGCCTCAGCGCTCGGGCGGCGGCGCGACGACGTCGCGGAGCCGCCAGCCGGTCCGCTCCCTGACCGCGAGGACGGTCGCCTCCGCCGAGGTGCCGAGCGCGGTGCCGCCGTCCCCCGCCGCGACCTTGAGCTTCGTCCGGTCGACGCTGACGGCGTCCGTGCCGGCACTGACCGCGTCGAGGTCGGCCTGCAGGACCGGGGAGCCGGCGGCGTCGACCCGGCGCAGGCACGCTGCGCTGCCGGAGGCGAGGCAGCGGTCGCGTTCCGCGAGCAGGGCGGGGATCGCCCGCCGCCCGTCCAGGCTCCGCGCGACGATGACTTGCGCATCCGGGACGACCGTCGTCGACCGCGACGGCGCAGCTCGATCCGCCGCCGCTGCCGGCCGCATGTCGTCGCCGGAGGGCAGCACCAGCAGTGCGCCGACGAGCAGGGCCGTGACGGCGCCGAGCGCGAGCCACACGCGGGCCCGCACCGTCCGGGCGATCGCGAGCACGACGACCGGCAGCGGCCCGAGCCGCTCCGACGCCGACGGGGCAGGCGATGAGGGCACGGCGGGAACCAGTCGCGCCGGGGTCGAGACGAGCCATGACTCGCCCGGTCGCGCGAGCCGCACCGGTTCGGCCGGGGCGAGCGCGAAGAGCACCCGTGCCAGGACCTCCGGCCGGTCCCCCTCCGGGATCCGCACGCCGACGGGATCCAGCAGGGCGGTGCACAGACCGCGGAAGGCGGCCCGATCGGCGGCGACGCGGTCCTCGAATCGCAGGGGCCCCGATCTCTTGAGCAGCGTCGGGGACTCCGGCGCCGCCCACGCCGGGCTGCCGTCGGCGTCGAGCACCACCGCGGGTGCACCGATCCCGCCGTGCGCGACGCCCTGCTCATGTATCCGGTGCAGGGCCTGCGCGAGCGGGACCAGCACGGTCACCGCCTCCCCGGCGGTGAGCCCGCCGGGCGCGGTCTGCAGCTCGGGCAGTCGCGCCGCCGGCGCGGGCAGCACGACCAGCAGGTCGCCGTTCGCGGCGGAGCCGACGTCGAGCACGGCGATGAGATGCGGTCCGGCCGCCGCGATGAGCGCCTCGAGCGGTTCGGTGCGGTCGGGTCGAAGCCTGACGGTCGTGGTCTCGAGCAGGTCGGTGGAGGTCATGACGCAGCAGCCTGGCCCGATCCGCGGCGCTTCCACCTCCTCGAGCCTGTGGAGGAGCGGATACGCTGCTCTCATGGCTCGATCCACCGGTCGCCCGGCCAAGGAGCCGGGCCGCGCGAAGCAGCTCCTCAACGTCTTCACGATGACCAGGAAGGTCGATTCCAGCCTGATCTGGTGGATGCTCCTCGCATTCCTCGTCCCGGTGCTGGTCGGCGTCGTGCTCGCGATCGTGGCGACCGAGGGCGTGTTCGGCAGGATCCTCTGGATCGTCCTCGGTGCCGTCACCGGTTTCCTCGCCGCGCTCATCGTCATGAACCGCCGTGCCGAGCGCGCCGCCTACAACCGCATGGAGGGTCAGCAGGGCGCCGTCGGCGCCGTGCTGCGAGCCACCCTGCGGCGCGGGTGGCGGGGCAGCGAGATCCCGGTCGCGGTGAACCCGCGCACACGCGACGCCGTGTACCGCGCGGTCGGCAAGCCGGGCGTCGTCCTCATCGCCGAGGGCCCGAAGGGCAGGACGCAGCGCCTCCTCGACGAGGAGCGCAGGAAGGTCACCCGCGTCGCGCCGAACACGCCCGTGTCGGTGCTCCGCGTCGGACCGGACGACGACGCGATCCGGCTCGCGCAGATCAACCGCAGCCTGGGTCGCCTGAAGGGCAAGCTCACCCGCGCCGAGGTCCTCGCGGTCAGCAACCGACTCGAGTCCCTCGCGGGCGGCGTGCCGGTGCCGAAGGGCATCGACCCCACGAAGACGCGCCCCGTCCGTCGGTGACGACCGCGGCGTCGATGCCCCGTGGCGAGGCCGCAGCGCTGCTGGGCGTGCCCGAGAGCGCGCCGGTGCAGGAGGTGCAGCGCGCCTACCTCCGCGCCGCAAGGCGGACGCACCCCGATCTGCTGACGGGCGCGGACGAGGCGGGCCGCCAGGCCGCCGGTGACGCGTTCGCCCGACTGACGCTGGCCAGGGACACCCTGGTCGCCGATCGGCCCGCGGCTCCGTGGGAGCCGACGGAGTGGGTCGCGCGACCGGGCGACGACGACGGGCCGCGCTTCCGGCAGGTGCCCGGCCGCGGACTCGGCGGCTCGCTCGTCGTCCTCGCGATGCTCGCCTTCCTGCTGATCGCGCTGGTCAGCGCGCAGCAGGCGTTCGCGGGCCGCTCCTTCGACGCCCCGGGCATCTCCACGACCCCCTGACGCCACGGCCTCGAAGCACCGCGGCCGTGAACGGAGGATGACGGGCATCCGGGCCGATGCGCGGGTGCGGACCACACCGCATGTTTCGTGCTTGTGACGGTTTCTCATACGGAGATCCAGCGGCACGCCGGTCAATAGGCTGGTGGTGCGCCCGGCGTCCGCCCTCGGACGCCCGGTTCCGTCCGCACTGTTCTGGAGAACATCCCCTCATGCCCAATCCGAAGTTCACCGATTCGTCCGAGGTCATCACCTTCATCAAGGACACGGACGTCAAGTTCCTCGACATCCGCTTCACCGACCTGCCCGGAGTGCAGCAGCACTTCAACATCCCCGCCTCGACCGTCGACGAGGAGTTCTTCTCCGTCGGCCAGCTGTTCGACGGCTCGTCGATCCGCGGCTTCGCGAACATCCACGAGTCCGACATGCAGCTCATCCCGGACATCTCGACGGCGTACATCGACCCGTTCCGCGTCGAGCGCACGCTGATCCTGGTCTTCGACATCTACAACCCGCGCAACGGCGAGATCTACGCCAAGGACCCGCGGCAGATCGCGCACAAGGCGGAGAACTACCTCGCCTCCACCGGGATCGCGGACACGGCGTTCTTCGCGCCGGAGGCCGAGTTCTACATCTTCGACGAGGTCCGGTACGACGTCTCGCAGGGGTCGAGCTTCTACAAGGTCGACTCGTCCGAGGCGGCGTGGAACTCGGGCCGGGAGGAGATCGGCGGCAACCTCGGCAACAAGACGCCCTACAAGGGCGGGTACTTCCCGGTCTCGCCGGTCGACCAGCACGCCGACATGCGCGACGACATCTCGCTGAAGCTGATCGAGGCCGGCCTGATCCTCGAGCGCGCCCACCACGAGGTCGGCACCGCCGGCCAGGGGGAGATCAACTACCGCTTCGACACGCTCGTGCACGCGGCCGACGACATCCTGAAGTTCAAGTACATCGTCAAGAACACGGCGAAGCAGTGGGGCAAGACGGCGACGTTCATGCCGAAGCCGCTCTTCGGCGACAACGGCTCGGGCATGCACACCCACCAGTCGCTCTGGAACGGCGGGCAGCCGCTGTTCTACGACGAGGCCGGCTACGGCGGGCTCTCCGACCTCGCGCGCTGGTACATCGGCGGCATCCTGGCCCACGCGCCGTCGCTGCTGGCGTTCACGAACCCGACGACGAACAGCTACCACCGCCTCGTCCCGGGCTACGAGGCGCCGGTCAACCTGGTCTACTCGGCCGGCAACCGGTCCGCGGCGATCCGCATCCCGATCACGGGCACGAACCCGAAGGCGAAGCGCATCGAGTTCCGTGCCCCCGACGCCTCCGGCAACCCCTACCTGGCCTTCGCGGCGCAGCTAATGGCCGGCATCGACGGCATCCAGAACCGCATCGAGCCGCACGAGCCGGTCGACAAGGACCTGTACGAGCTGCCGCCCGAGGAGGCGAAGCTCATCCCGCAGGTGCCGGGCTCGCTCGACAAGGTCCTCGACGCGCTCGAGGCCGATCACGACTACCTGACCGCGGGCGACGTGTTCACCCCCGAGGTCATCGAGACGTGGATCGAGTACAAGCGCGAGAAGGAGATCAAGCCCCTCGCCGCCCG
>NZ_CAXTHO010000120.1:0-9035 GCF_964244015.1 uncultured Amnibacterium sp.
GTGTCGCCCGCGGCGAGGATGTGCGGAACCTCGGTGCGGAAGTAGCGGTCGACCGGGACGGCGGAGCGCACGACCCCGACCCCGGCGTGCTCGAGCCCCAGGTCTTCGACGTCGGCGGGCCACCCGGTCGCCATCAGCACCGCGTCGAAGTCGGCCGAGACGGATTCGTCGCCCTGCGACCAGGTCAGGGTGATCGCGCCGTCCGCGGCTCGGTCGAGGCGCTCGACCCCGCTGATCGCGGTGCGGACGTCGACGCCCTGCTCGACGAACGCGGCCGCGATCTCGGTCGAGATGGACTCGTCGGAGGCGACCAGCACGCGTGGAGCCAGGTCGAGCAGCGTGACGGACGAGCCGAAGGAGCTGAACACGGTCGTCAGCTGCGCTCCGGTGTTCCCGGCGCCGATCACGGCGACCCGGCCCGGAAGCGCCTCCAGGCCCAGCACGTCCTCCGGCAGGGTCGCGAGTTCCGCGCCGGGGATCGGCAACCGCCGGGAGTGACCGCCGACGCAGACGATGATCGACGTCGCTGTGATCCGCCGCCCGGACTCGAGCACCAGCGTCCGGTCGTCCTCGAACCGCGCCCGCCCCTCCTGGACCAGGTCGATGCCCGCGTCGGCGAAGCGCTGCGCCTCGCGCTTGATCGAACGCACCTGCTCGACGCGCTCGCGGACCCGCTGGACGGTGGCGACCCAGTCGACGGCGGGGTCGCCGACCTCGATGCCGTACGTGCGCGCGGCGCGCGTCTCTCGGATCAGCCTGGCGGTCTTGGCGAGCACGCGGGTCGGCACGCAGCCGGTGTTGACGCAGGTGCCGCCGAGCCGGCCGGCCTCGAGGACGACCACCGTCGCCCCGAGTTCGGCTGCCCGAAGCGCTGCCGCCGTGCCCGCGGGCCCGGCACCGATCACTGCGACGTCGTAGGCGGCGGATCGCTCGGACATGACGGTGCTCCTCCACTCGGCGGACCGCTCGGCCCGCTCGCCACTACGCAACCAGACGCCGCTGAGCGCCTCCGCTCGCGAAGCCGATCTCGATCGCGAACTGCTGCGGCGTGAGCACTGATGTCCTCGTCTCCCGCAGAAGGAGCCGTCGTGCCTCGCGGACCGGGTCGAAGGTGAGGATCATCAGTTCGGTGAGCCCAGACCTCCAAGCTCGACGACCCCTTCCCCGACCTGCACACTGCACGAATGCGACCACGGGAGATCTCATGCAGCGCCTGCGCTCACGCATCGTCACCAGCGCCGGTGGCGGCCTGCTTCTGTTACCGCTCCTGGCCGGGTGCGCCACCGCGTCTGAAACGACGGCAGCGGACCCCACCCAGTGTCTGCCGTCACGTACCACCACGCAGTTCGACGTCGCGGGTCCGGGGCAACCCGACCCCGAGACCGCCTCTCTCCGGGTCCTCGGCGGCACGGTGACCTCGACACTGATCGACGGCGATCGAGCGACGGCGCTCGTCGACTCGGCCACTGCTGGGCTTGTTCAGCTGCAACTGCACCGCGCTGCGGACGGATGGTGGCCCGACAGCTTCCGGGCCTGCGAAACCGGCAGCTGAACACAGGGCCACTGGGTCTCAACGGAGGCCGCACTGCGCTCTCGCCGGATCGACCGCCAGCAACGAGGTGCCGCTGCTCGCCCCTCCTTCAACAACTATCGCGAGCGGGGGGTCTTGCGGCATGCCCCCGTCCCTGCGGCAGCATCGCGCAGCACGGCGTTCGTGCCGGCTCGAGCGCAGCCGTCGCGACCGCTCCGACTGTCCGCAAAACGCAGCAACTCAGGAGCGACGATGAGCACCCAGCAACCTCCTACATCAGGTCCGTTCTTCCACGGGACGCGGGCGGATCTCCGCGTCGGCGATCTGCTCGTGCCCGGCTTCAGGTCGAACTACCGACCGGAGGTGGTCATGAACCACGTCTACTTCACGGCACTGCAGGGCGGGGCCGGTCTCGCCGCAGAGCTCGCCCGAGGTGACGCGCCTCCCCGCTTGTATGTGGTCGAGCCCACCGGACCCTTCGAGGACGACCCGAACGTCACCGACAAGAAGTTCCCCGGGAACCCGACCCGGTCGTACCGCAGCGCCGACCCGCTGGTGATCACCGGCGAGGTCACCGAGTGGCAGCGGCTCACTCCCGAAGCGCTGCTGGCGTGGCACGAACGCCTGAGGAACATCACGGGCGAGATCGTCAACTAGTTCCGCGACGCCCGTCTCGGCACCCTCTGACGGGGCTCAGAAGCCCGCTCGCGATACAGCCGACTCCGACTTTCGTCGTATGACGGCGCCGCTCCGTACCTCGCCGCAGAGCCTGGTGAGCAGCACGGGGGTTCTGCCGCACACCCCCCGGCCCGGTCACGCTGCGCGTTACGATCCAGCCCCATGTCGATCAAGCTCGAGAACGTCGGCATCGTTGTGCGCGACCTCGAGGCGACGATCTCCTTCTTCACGGACCTCGGTCTCACGGTCCTCGGTCGCGACACGGTCAGTGGCGAATGGGCGGACACCGCCGTCGGCCTCGACGGGAACCGCGCCGACATCGCATTGCTCCAGACCCCCGACGGGTATGGCCGCATCGAGCTCTTCGAGTACCTGCATCCCGACGCGATCGAGTCGGATCGCACCCGACCCAACGAGATCGGCATGCACCGGATCGCCTTCTCGGTCGACGACATCGATTCGAGCCTCGAGATCGCCGCCCGCCATGGATATCGGCCGCTTCGCGGCGTCGCGACCTATCAGGACCTGTACCGGCTCACCTATCTGCGCGGCCCGAGCGGCATCATCGTGATGCTCGCCGAGGACCTCCGGGGACGCGGTTGAACGAAGAGGCGGCAGGGCAGGGCCCACCCGACTTCTTTCCTCTTCAGACGGGTCCGATACGACACCGGTCACGAGTCACTCGCCGGTACGCCGCCGACACGAGAGCATCTCCGCGAACGGAGTGACCTCGACCACGACGAGGACAGGTACGCGATGAGTCAGCCCCCACGCGCACGTAGGACGCAGCCTTCGCAACCTTGTCCCCATCTCTGCTCGTGAGACTGGGTCCGACCCCCTCACGGAGGCGGCCAGCCGGCCCGCAAGCGATACGCCGTTCACGACGAAGTCCAGAAACGACCGCCTCGACCGCCTGATCAGGGCCCATCGCCCGCGTTCCGTCGGGCCTTCTCCACCAACGTCGACGAGTTGCCTCGTCCAGAATGGTGCGCGCTCATGAAGCAGCAGCCGGCACAGGGCGTCTCGAAAATCCCTGCTTGCGCAGACGACGCGGGAACGAGTCCGTCATACGGTGCCCGTCCTCTGCCGACCTTCAGCGGGTCGTCCTGGTGGGCGTCCCCCTGCTGCAGCCGTGCGTGTACGCAGCAGCCCGAGACCGGCCAGACCCAAGATCAGTACTGCCGGCCACAGGACGAGCCGCTCCAGCAGGCCCCCACCAGCCGGGTCGAGCCGCACCGCGAAGAAGGATCCGACGAGCAGGGTCACTGCCCCGACCACGAGCATCGGAGTTCCCCACCACCAACGCGACCGCTGCGCCGCGATCCCGATCAGCAGCAGGCCGACCGGTTGCAGGACGAAGGCAGGTGTCGACACGAGCAGGTGCGCCTCGAGGTCGACGTCGATCGGCACCAGGGCAGTCGCCGCACCGCTGAGCTGTCCGAGAACGAGCGCCACGACGCCGGCCGTCGCGAAGCCTGCGCTACGACGACCGTGAAGCGCCGGACGGACCAGCACGCCACCCACAGCAACCAGCAGCGCACCCACGAACAGCGCGACGTTGAACAGCGCATGCGCGGGCGAGCAGACCTCGACTGCAGTACCGGAGTAGTCGACCGAGCCGCAGTTGACCGCGCCGAGGTCACTCAAGGTGTTGTCGACCAAGCTGTACGGAGCACGAGTCGCACCCACAGCGAACCACTCCACCGGAAGCGTCAGCACCTGCACGATCCACAGCACGCCGCCGACAGCCACCCCGACGACCTGCCTCGACTGCACCCGCTCACAGTGCCAGCCGCCCCAGCAGACCCACAAGCACCGACCGTCTTGCTCCTCAGCTCGTGGGACGGTGTCGGACTAGACGAAGTCCGGGATGAGGCTCGCCCCGCACGATCCGCTCGACCGCCTCGTAGCTCCAGCCGAGGCGACCAGCCGGTACCGATGGCGGCGCCCCTGCACCGTGTGCACGCAGAACCTGCGCCTCGGCAGCACGAGCACGATCCTGTAGAACGCCCAGAGCCCCCACGAAGACTTCGGCCGGAGGGCCGCGACTTGTACGACCCCCGAGCCCAGTCCGATCACTCGTGGGACACCCTCAGACCTGCTCCGTCAAGCACGACCTCGGACCGCACCGGGACCTCATCCCTCACGAACGCATCAACCGTTGACCACGACGTCAGCACCCGCCGTGGTCTCGGTAGCACCTGGGAGCGGACTCGTCGCGGAACCCCTGCAGAGACCAACGCTGCGCCCAACGCAGCCTCGCGCTCCGAACGCACGATCAAGTCAAGGTCGCACCGAGGCAGCCTCCAGGAATTCGATCCTGATCCTCTGCGTCGCGTCCCAGAACCCTGCTCGTGAGACGCAGGTTGAACTCGTTGAAGACGGTCCGTCGCGTGGCCGTCGTCGACGACGGCGCGCCCGAATCCGATCGGCACTGATACGGATACCGTCGCCGGCACTCGACCTTGGAGGATCGGATGCAGCGCGGAAGAACGGGCGTCGTCGTCGCAGCCCTGGGCCTGCTCCTGGCAGTGACCGGCATCGCCGCCCCCGCGCAGGCGGCGAGCGACAAGCACCTCCGCGTCAAGACCGTGGCCACCTCCGCCCACTACCTCGTGTACCGGCAGAAGCTCGCCACCGGCTACTCCATCTCGTTCCCAGCGAACAGCACGCTGTACTTCCTCGGCGAGGATCTGAAACGGCATCCGCTGAAGGGTTTCGACCCGCGCGGCGACATCCGGATCGCTGACGACACAGTCGTCGCGCAACTCAGCTCGGAAGGCAGCGACCCGGCCGACCCCACCGGTGGAACGCAACTGCACTGGCGCAACCTGCGCACGGGAGATGAGGGCAACTCCACCGTTGCTGCGACGGACACCTACGCCAACCCCGCACTCCACGGCTGGATCGTGAAGCGGAACACCGGGGCGACGGCAGCGAACGGTCAGCCCATCTACCGGCTGCTGACGATCAGCACCGCCGGCGTCGTTCGGGACTACGGCATCCCGTATCCGAACGGAGCCTCCTTCCGAGTCGTCGCTGGGCCGAAGGGGCTCCTGACCTCCCCCGCCGTGTACTCGGGCGAGGGCGACGACGACTCGCCGATCGGCGACGGTCGAGTCCGCTACTCGCTGTACGCGAACTACGGCTCCTGGACGACGGTCTACAACGCGCACGCCGACGTCGACTTCTCCTGCGGCCGCCCATCCACCACCCACGCCGGTTGCGGCTTCGAGGAAGCAGTCGATGGGAGGCACGACGGCTACGCACTGCTATCGCTGAAGAGCGGCAAGCTCACTTGGTTGGTGGACCACCCGAAGCACTGCCTGTTCTCAGCACGGGACGCCTTCAAAAACACTCTCGTCGGAGAAGCGACATCGACGTCGCCCAAGCAGCACTGCGTCCGCGGTCGCCTCACCGCACTTGCCGCTGACGGGAGGATCGAGAACTCGAAGCACCGGTGGGGCGCACACTCCCCGTCGACAGTCGGCCTCGGTCGCATCCTCGTGAGCAACAACGATCAGCGTGGCATCTACGGCCTGACCTCCGTCAACGCGAAGCCGAAGCTCCTCGTCCAAGCACGCTGACGGCACACGGCCAACCGCGGCGCGAACCAGCGCGTCCCAGTTCGTCCCAGCGCCAGCCCCGGACTCGGACTCGGACGACCCTCCGCGTCCTTCGAACTTGGAAATGACGGCCACGATAAAGGCCGGCAGGTGCTGCAGGATCCCGTCGCACCGCCCGACGGCGAGCGCCTCGCACATGACTCTCCCGCAGGCAAGCGCGAGCACGAACCGGACGGTCTACTCGTGGTTCTCGTACGTCGACCAGGACAGCATGCTGTTCTCCGCCCGCAGACGGACCGTCCGCAGCCACACTGCGGCGGCCTCGGTGACCGTCGACGCGCCCGAGACGAGCGACTTCGTGGGCGTCGTCAGCGCGGCTGCGCGCGTGAGCCAGCTCCGTGCGGGCGGCGTCCGCTGTCGCCCCGTCCGCGCGAAGCTGCACCAGCGCGCCCGTGTCGTCGCGCATCCGGGCTCCCGCCCGCCAGCTGCCACCAGCGAGCAACCACCAGCGTCACCTGCACCTGACCGAGCTCACCAGGAGCGATCCTCGGCCTAGCCACGGCGCTGAGCCCGCGCCCAGGCGAGCACGTCGTCCCCGTCGTCGCGGACGCGCCGACCGAGCTTCAGCCACGGCGGCCCCGACGTCGCCAGCCGCCACCGTCGGCACCGGGACGCCGAGCAGGAGCGCCACCCCCGCCTGCGTCAGGAACGCCGAACCGATCTCGCTGCGTGCCTCCATGACCAGCAGGTGCGCAGCCGGTCACAGCCCGAAGCAGCGCGTGTGAGCCTGTACCTGACTCGAGAGATTTGGGCGACGAGGACCCCGGCGGAGGATTTCTAGTCACCAACCTGGTCACTACGGGCCTGATTGGACCGCTCAGAGGAGCGGATCGGGAGTCGGAGTTCCGCCAGAACTCCAAGAGTTCCGCGCTGGGTACCTGGACTTAAACCAAAAATAACTGAAAGTCGCCTGGCTCGTCGGTTCAGCACGGTAAGACCGTCGAAATCCCCGTAGTTGCAGGGACTTCATGGATTGAACAGTAGGCGGGCACCGACAAATACCGAGCAATACCCGATAATTCGTGCTGCTGCCGGAGTTTCTGGTCACTAAATCGAGGCGCACCCTGCCCAAGGGTCGCTTAGCGACTAGCGCTGTCGATCCGTGACCCGTCAGACGGACGGCTAGAGTTCACGAAGCTGAGCGTCACCATCGTGACGAGCACCGAGCCGGGGCTGGGCGCCGCGATCAACGTCGTCCCGGCCGAAGGCGCAGTAGTGGCGACGACCAGCAGGCTCTTTATGGGTGGCCACCGGGCGCGGTGGGCGCCACTGTGCCGAGTCCCTCGCGAGGGCATCGGAAACTTGTCCACGGGCTCCGCGCGCCGACGCGGATGGGGTCTGGCGGCGACGGCCTGTCCTGCGACGTCAAGCGTTGCGGTGTGCTGCCGAATCGCGCGACAGTTAAGTCCGCGGCGATCCGGCTCGGCTTTCGAACCATGGGGCACGCGGAGGGACCGGTGCGTGACCATGGAGACAGTCATTTCTCGCGGTAGCCGTGGGCGTCGAGGTCAGCTGATCCTGGTTGCTGCAACGATCGTGCTATTCGCGCTAACCGGGTGCTCGGTGCTCGCCGAACCACCGAACTCCGGGCCGTCGCCGGCGCAATCCGATCCTACGTTCGGGATGCTCGGGCAGGCAGGCTGCAAGCCCGCGTCCCCCGCCGACGGCGATGAGATCATGGCCACGCCGAACGAAGCAGGTGCAAGCGCATACGCACAGTTCCAGGGTGCATCTCCGCGATCGCTACGGGCTGATCGCAGCACCGTGAAGGAGGTTCTTCGCGTGACGGGATCGGGCGACCTGACCCTTGAACTCACTGGACCTGACGGGAAGGGTCGCCACCTCGACTGGGGGCCAGAACCACACACCACCAGTAATTACAACCGTCCAGGCGACGAGTGGGGAATCGGCACGTCCTTTGATCGATCCGGTTGCTGGAGTTTGTCCGCCATACGCGGCGGCGCGGTCATTGCGACATATTGGCTCGACGTCCAGTGACGCGGGCGTCCACAACCAGCGAGTAGCCGCGCATGTCGCCGCCGAGGACGCGCTCACGCGCGCCCGGCGACGTGCCAGAGAGAGTCGAACGTCACTCTTCCAGACGCGTGGAACGATCCGGACGCCGAGATCGCTCGCTGGAGCACTGGGCTGCTGGGGCGGCGGCGATCTGTTCGAGCTCTGGATGTCCGAGGCGCTGACGATGCGGCCGGTCGCGCACAATGCGTCGTTGAACCCCGAGCGAGCCAGCGGGCGTTTAGTCGAGACCCGCCCGAGACTGCATTTATCGTTGTCGATAAGGGCTGATGCCGGTTGTCGAAGGTCTACGCCGGGCGCGGCCTGCATCCGGGTTATCACTGAGTGATGTCGCTGCGCGCAGCGGCATACCGCTGTCGAACGTCTCCACGATCGAGCACGCCCGGCGCGAACCGACCGCAACCAGCAGAGCTCTAACCGCCTGGCTGACCGCGGCGACCTTCGCGGCGTCGACTGGCGCCCTCTCAACCGAACTTGCTTCAGACCCGCTCATACATCTTCGAATACGACGAGCCGCTACCTGTTCCGCCTCCTCCTATGAATGGCACGAATCACCTCAGCCCACAGCAATATCGCAAGGAGCACGGCGATCAGGACGCCGGCTAGGAATAGGGCCGAGCCCAGTTCGCTTGCCCGCGGGAGGAGCGCACCCGTGACCAGTGCGCCTAACGCGATAACAGTCAGGGTTGTCAAAAACGCCAGCTTGCGGGAGGACATTCTCACGGTCCAACTCCCTGCCCGGTAATTCGATCGACTTCATTGACAATCAGTAACGACCCCGCGCCTATGAGCATGCCGTGCTCTGCCGCTTCCGCCATCGTCGCGGCAAGTGCAGCGGCCGCAGAGGCGCCGAACGTAAGCCAAGCGGCGGTTGCACCTGCTGCGTCCTGCGCAATCGTTAGTCCGGCACCTATTCCAACTCCTACTCCCAGGTGCGACCACTACGCCCGCTCAACCGACGGCAACACGTATCCACCCGCAGCAGCACGCTATGAAGGCGGGGAAGTCTCGGACCCGATCCAACTCGGGACCCAAAACAGAACTCTGACCCTCACCGGCCGGGAGCTGAAGCACGAGAGCTTCGGTTGTCCCGCGGAACTCCGGGCTCTACTGCTGGGGTACCTGGACTCGAACCAAGAACAACTGAACCAGAATCAGCCGTGTTG
>NZ_CAXTHO010000121.1:0-9016 GCF_964244015.1 uncultured Amnibacterium sp.
CTCCACGTGCACTCCGAGTACTCGATGCTCGACGGTGCCGCGCGCCTCGGCGACATGCTCGCCGAGGCCGCGAAGCAGGGCATGCCCGCGCTCGCGATCACCGACCACGGCAACACGTTCGGCGCGTTCGACTTCTGGAAGCAGTCGAAGTTCCACGGCGTCAAGGCGATCATCGGCACCGAGGCGTACCTGACGCCGGGTACGCACCGGTCGGACAAGACCCGCATCCGCTGGGGCGACGGCGGCGGTGACGACGTCTCGGGCTCCGGCGCCTACACGCACATGACCTTGCTCGCAGAGAGCACGCAGGGCCTGCACAACCTCTTCAAGCTGTCGTCCCGCGCCTCCATCGAGGGCTACTACTTCAAGCCCCGCATGGACCGCGAGCTGCTGCACGAGCACCACGAGGGCCTGATCGCCACCACCGGCTGCCCCGGCGGTGAGGTGCAGACGCGCCTCCGGCTCGGGCAGTGGGACGCGGCGGTCGCGGCCGCCGCGGAGTTCCGCGACATCTTCGGGAAGGAGAACTTCTTCGTCGAGCTGATGGACCACGGCATCGGCGTCGAGCGCCGGGTGCAGCAGGACCTGCTGCGGCTGGCGAAGGAGCTCTCGCTGCCGCTCGTGGCCACGAACGACCTGCACTACACCCACGCCGAGGACGCGACGAGCCATGCCGCGCTGCTCTGCGTCCAGTCCGGCTCCACGCTCGACGACCCGAACCGCTTCAAGTTCGACGGCGACGAGTACTACCTGAAGTCCGCCGCCGAGATGCGCCGGATCTTCCGCGAGCTGCCCGAGGCGTGCGACAACACCCTCGTCATCGCCGAGCGGTGCGAGATCGAGTTCGACACGACCGCGAACTACATGCCGCACTTCCCGGTGCCGGAGGGGGAGACCGAGGACTCCTGGTTCATCAAGGAGGTCGACCGCGGCCTCGAGGTGCGCTACCCCGGCGGCGTGCCCGAGAAGGTCCGCAACCAGGCCGAGTACGAGAAATCGGTCATCCTGCAGATGGGCTTCCCGGGCTACTTCCTGGTCGTGGCCGACTTCATCAACTGGTCGAAGAACCACGGCATCCGCGTCGGTCCCGGCCGCGGCTCGGGCGCCGGCTCGATGGCGGCGTACGCGATGCGGATCACCGACCTGGACCCGCTGGTGCACGGGCTGATCTTCGAGCGGTTCCTGAACCCCGACCGCGTCTCGATGCCCGACTTCGACGTCGACTTCGACGAGCGTCGCCGCGACGAGGTGCTGAAGTACGTCACCGACAAGTACGGCGACGACCGGGTCAGCCAGATCGTCACCTACGGCACCATCAAGGCCAAGCAGGCGCTGAAGGACTCCGGTCGCGTCCTCGGCTTCCCGTTCGGGATGGGGGAGAAGCTCACCAAGGCGATGCCGCCCGCGATCATGGGCAAGGACATCTCGCTGTCCGGCATCTTCGACTCGACCGACAAGCGGTACAAGGAGGCCGGCGACATCCGGGCCGTCATCGAGATGGACCCGGAGGCGAAGACGGTCTTCGACACCGCGCTCGGGCTCGAGGGGCTCAAGCGGCAGTGGGGCGTCCACGCGTGCGGCGTGATCATGTCCAGCGTGCCGCTGACCGACGTCATCCCGATCCAGCGGCGTGAGCAGGACGGGCAGATCGTCACGCAGTTCGACTACCCGGCGTGCGAGTCGCTCGGGCTGATCAAGATGGACTTCCTGGGCCTTCGGAACCTGACGATCATCGAGGACGCCCTCGACAACATCGCGGCGAACCGCGGTCATCGGCCCGTGCTCGAGGACCTACCGCTGACCGACCCCGACACCTACCGGCTGCTCGCCGCAGGTGACACGCTCGGGGTGTTCCAGTTCGACGGCGGGCCGATGCGATCGCTGCTGCGCCTGATGAAGCCGGACAACTTCGAGGACATCTCCGCGGTCGGTGCGCTCTACCGGCCGGGCCCGATGGGCGCGAACTCCCACACCAACTACGCGCTCCGCAAGAACAAGCTGCAGGAGATCGTCCCGATCCATCCCGAGCTGGCGGAGCCGCTGCAGGACGTGCTCGGCCAGACCTACGGCCTGATCGTGTACCAGGAGCAGGTCATGGCGATCGCGCAGAAACTCGCCGGCTTCAGCCTCGGTCAGGCGGACATCCTCCGTCGCGCGATGGGCAAGAAGAAGAAATCCGAGCTGGACAAGCAGTTCGCCGGCTTCAAGGCCGGCATGAACGAGCGCGGGTACTCCGACGAGGCCGTCGACACGCTGTGGGGAATCCTGCTGCCGTTCTCGGACTACGCCTTCAACAAGGCGCACTCGGCCGCATACGGCGTGCTGTCCTACTGGACCGCGTACCTGAAGGCGCACTACCCGGCCGAGTACATGGCCGCGCTGCTCACCTCCGTCGGCGACGCTCGCGACAAGCTCGCGGTCTATCTGAACGAGTGCCGCAGGATGGGGATCCGCGTGCTGCCGCCCGACGTGAACGAGTCGATCGGGTTCTTCGCCGCCGTCGGCGAGGACATCCGGTTCGGCATGGGCGCCATCCGCAACGTCGGATTCGCCGTCGTCGCGCAGATCATCGCGGCGCGCCAGGAGCAGGGGCGCTTCACCTCGTTCCACGACTTCCTCCGCAAGGTGCCGCTCGGCGTCGCGAACAAGCGCACCGTCGAGTCCCTGATCAAGGCCGGGGCGTTCGACTCGCTCGGGTCCACGCGTCGCGCCCTGCTCGAGATCCACGAGGGTGCGGTCGACCTCGTGATCAAGGACAAGCGGGCGGAGGCGGTCGGCGATTTCGGGTTCGACTTCGACAGCCTGTTCGACGAGCCGCAGGAGACGTCCCAGGTCCCGCCGAAGCCCGAGTGGTCGAAGAAGCAGAAGCTCGCCTTCGAGCGGGAGATGCTCGGCCTGTACGTCTCCGACCACCCGCTCGCCGGGCTGGAGGCGGTGCTCGCGAAGCACGCCTCGATCCCGATCGGGGACCTGCTCGCACTCGAGACCCCGCCCGACGGCGAGCAGGTGACGCTCGCAGGCCTGGTCACGGAGGTGCAGCACCGCGTCGCCCGCAACTCCGGCAACCAGTACGGCATCGTGCAGATCGAGGACTTCGGTGGCACGGTCAGCGTGATGTTCCTGGGCAAGGCGTACCAGGAGTTCGCGCCGACCCTCGTCGCGGACAGCGTCGTGGTCGTGCGCGGCCGGGTCTCCGCCCGCGACGACGGGATGAACATCCACGCGAACAGCGTGATGATGCCGGACCTCGGGACGAGCGGCACCACCGGACCGCTCATGATCACGCTGCCCGACTCGCGGGCGACGACCGCGACAGTCAAGTCGCTGTCCGATGTCCTCATCCGCAACACGGGGGAGACGGAGGTCCGCCTCCGGCTCACGAAGGGCGAGACCGCGCGGGTCTTCGAGATCCCGTTCCCGGTCCGGGTCACCGCGGACCTCTACGGCGAGCTGAAGAGCCTCCTGGGCCCCGCCTGCGTCTGACCCTCCTTCGTTGAAGGTGGTTTCCCGGCCGGAGGCGCGGAACCACCGTCAAAACGAAGCCCCGATAGGCTCGTCGACCGTGCTTCGAACCATCGACCTGCGGGGGAGCGAGCTCGACGCCACGACGATCCTCGCTGCGCTGCCGCGCCCCGCATCCGATCCGTCGTCGGTGCAGGGGGACGTGCTCGCCCTGATCGAGGACGTCCGCGTGCGGGGTGAAGCGGCGCTGCTCGAGCAGGCCGACCGCTTCGACGGCGGTCGGCCGCCGGTCGTCCGCGTGCCCGTCGAGCAGATCGAGCTCGCCGAGCGCGCACTGTCGCCCGCGATCCGCTCCGCACTCGAGATCACGATCGAACGCGTCCGGGCCGCGAGTCGCGCGCAGCTCTCCGAGCCGGTCACGACCCACCTGGGCGACGGGGCTGCGATCCGTCAGCGCTGGCTGCCCGTCCGACGCGTCGGGCTCTACGTGCCGGGCGGCCGTGCGGTGCTCGCGTCCAGCGTCGTCATGAACGTCGTCCCGGCCCAGGTGGCCGGCGTCCGCGGGATCGCGGTGGCGACACCCGCCCAGCGGGCGCACGGCGGCCGCGCGGACCCGGTGATCCTCGGCGCGGCCGGCCTGCTCGGCGTGCACGAGGTCTACGTCATGGGCGGCGCCGGCGCGATCGGCGCCTTCGCGCACGGCGTACCCGGGATCGGTCTCGACCGGGTGGACGTGGTCACCGGTCCGGGCAACGTGTTCGTCGCCGCCGCCAAGCGCGCGGTCGCGGGCCTCGTCGGCATCGACTCGGAGGCGGGCCCCACGGAGATCCTCGTGATCGCCGACGCGTCCGCCGACCCGGAGCTCGTCGCCGCCGACCTGATCAGCCAGGCCGAGCACGACGTGCTCGCCGCAGCCGTGCTCGTCACGGACTCCGAGGATCTCGCTGCCGCGGTCGATGCTGCGGTCGAGCGGCGCGCCGCCGTGACCTTCCACGCGGAGCGCGTCCGCACCTCCCTCACGGCCCAGCAGTCCGGCATCGTGCTCGTCGACGACCTCGCGGCGGCCGTCGCGGTGAGCAACGCCTACGCACCCGAGCACCTCGAGGTGCAGACCGCGGACCCGTGGCCGCTCGTCGCGGACCTGACGGAGGCCGGCGCGGTCTTCGTCGGACCCGGATCCCCGGTGAGCCTCGGCGACTACGCCGCCGGCTCGAACCACGTGCTACCGACCGGCGGCACCGCGCGCTTCGCAGCAGGCCTCTCCGTCCGCCCGTTCCTCCGGCAGCAGCAGGTCGTCGACTACTCCCTCGACGCGCTCCGCGCGGCGCAGCCCGTCGTCCGCGCGCTGGCTGACGCGGAGGGGCTACCCGCGCACGGCGACGCCGTCGATGCCAGGTTCTCCGATCTGCACAGCTCCTGACCGGCGCAGGGCCTGATCGCCCGCGAATCACACCGCTGTCATTCGATACGCCCCACGGGTAGGGTTTCCCCGAGATGCATTGCCCGTTCTGCCGTCACCCGGACACCAGGGTCGTCGACTCCCGCGTGAGCGACGACGGCCTCGCCATCCGCCGGCGCCGGCAGTGCCCGAACTGCGGCCGACGCTTCTCCACGGCGGAGACCGCGAGCCTGTCGGTGATCAAGCGCAACGGCGTGCTCGAACCGTTCAGCCGCGAGAAGGTCGTCTCCGGTGTCCGCAAGGCATGCCAGGGGCGTCCGGTCACCGACTCCGACCTCGCGCTGCTCGCCCAGCGGGTGGAGGAGGCGATCCGCGCGACGGGCGCGAGCCAGGTCGAGGCCAACGACATCGGTCTCGCCGTGCTGCCGCCGCTGCGCGAGCTCGACGAGGTGGCGTACCTGCGGTTCGCGAGCGTCTACCAGGGCTTCACCTCGCTGGAGGATTTCGAGGGAGCCATCACGCTCCTGCGCGTCGAGGCGGCGTCGAAGCAGGACTCCTCCGCGACGGGCGCCTGACCGCTCGCGTGGGCATCGTCGAGCGGGTCTACCGCGCCCTGTTCCGCGTCGTGCTGATGCGGCTGCCGCCCGAGACCGCCCACCACGCGGCGATGCTCGCGATCCGCGGGTTGGGGGCGGCGCCCGTCGTCGCGGACGTCGTCCGCTCCGCGACCCTCCACGGCAGCGCGCGGGTCCGCACGATGGGGCTGGTGTTCCCGACGCCGTTCGGTCTCGCCGCCGGCTTCGACAAGAACGCGGTCGGCCTTCGCGGGCTCGCCGCGCTGGGCTTCGGGCACGTCGAGATCGGCACGATCACCGCGAAGCCGCAGCCCGGCAATCCGAAGCCGCGGCTCTTCCGCCTGCCCGCCGACGGGGCGCTGATCAACCGGATGGGCTTCAACAACGACGGCGCCGCTGTCGTCGCCGCCCGCCTGAAGCGCCTGCGGCGCCGCGGCGGACTGCCCGTCGTCGGTGTCAACATCGGCAAGAGCCGCGTCACCGCCGTCGATGACGCGATCGAGGACTACCGCTTCAGCGCCGCGACGCTCGCCCCCCTCGCGGACTACCTCGTCGTGAACGTCTCATCGCCGAACACGCCCGGCCTGCGTGGCCTGCAGCAGCTGGACCTGCTCGAGCCGCTGCTCGCCGCGGTGCTGGCCGAGGCAGGGGACACGCCCCTGCTGGTCAAGATCGCGCCCGACCTCGAGGACGACGCGGTCGGCCACATCGGATCCCTCGTCGGCCGCCTCGGCCTCGCCGGCGTCGTGGCGACCAACACCACGAGCCGCCGCGACGGCCTGAGGACACCGGCGGAGCGGGTGGAGGCGATGGGCGCGGGAGGCCTGTCGGGGCCGCCGGTCGCGGTCAGGTCCCTCGAGGTGCTCCGCCTGATGCGCGAGGCGCTGCCGCCGGACGCCTGCGTGATCAGCGTCGGCGGGGTGGCGACCGCCGCGGACGTCCGCGCCCGTCTCGCAGCGGGCGCCGACCTCGTGCAGGGCTACACGGCGTTCCTCTACCGCGGTCCCGGCTGGGCCGCGGACCTCGGGCACGTCTGACCGGTCGGGACCGGACGAACCTCAGAACTCGACGCGGGTGTTGCGCTTGACGGTCGGCTTCGGCACCCGCAGGTTGCGGAACTGCGCCGAGCGCATCACGACGTAGAGGTTCAGTCCGCGCTCCACCTTCGTCTTGTCGCCGAGTTTCTGCGCGATCCGGCGGCGGATGACGGCCGCGCGGAACAGACCGTCGGCGATCGTCAGCGCCAGGTAGCCGTAGAGCGGGAAGAACAGCCAGGTCGCCGCCGGGATCAGCAGCGTCGCGACGAAGAACAGCACGAAGACCGGGATGAGGAACTCGCCGATCGTCCACTGCGAGTCGACCCAGTCGCGCGCGAACTTGCGCTGCGGCCCCTTGTCGCGGGCCGGCAGGTAGCGCTCCTCGCCGTTCGCGAGCCCGATGCGGGCCCGCTCGCGGTACTCGGACTCCCGCGTCCTCGACTGCCGCCGTGCCGCCTTCCGGTCGGCGACCACGATCGGGCGTCGGTTCGCGGCCTCCCGTTCGCGCCGGGACGGGGTCGCGCGACCCTTGCCGTTCACGAGCACCTCCGGCTCGGGAGGTGCCTCCACCGTCTTCTTCGCCATGTGGGTCTCCTCCGCAGCCGCCTCCTAAGGTTACCGGCATGCCGGTCGAACCCGCGGAGCAACCTGTCCTGGATGCCGTCGCCGCCGGGTTCCCCGCCGCGGTCGGCGTGCTCGGGCGTCTGGTGCGCATCCCCTCCGTCGCGTTCCCCGGGTTCCCGGACGAGCCGCTGACCTCCAGTGCGGACGCGGTCGCGCAGCTGCTGCAGGACACCGGTGCCTTCGACCTCGTCGACGTCCGCCGGGCCGAGTACGCGACTGAGGGCGGCACCGCGCTCGGCTCGCCCGCGATCGTCGCGCGCCGGAGCGCCGCACCCGGTCGCCCGACCGTCCTGCTGTACGCGCACCACGACGTCCAGCCGGCCGGCCGGCCCGAGCTGTGGGACACGCCGCCGTTCGAGCCGACCCTCGTCGGCGAGCGCCTCCACGGCCGCGGTGCCTCCGACGACAAGGCGGGCGTCGTCACCCACGTCGCCGCCGTGACGGCCGCGTTCGAAGCACTCGGCGATGCGCTCGAGGTCGGTATCGCGATCTTCGTGGAGGGGGAGGAGGAGGCCGGTTCCCGGTCCTTCGACGCGTTCCTCGCCGCGAACCACGACCTGCTCGACGCGGACGTCATCGTCGTCGCCGACTCGGACAACGTCAGCACGACCGTGCCGGCGCTGACGTCGTCGCTGCGCGGGAACGTCACCGCGGTGCTCGAGATCGCGACGCTCGACCACGCCAGCCACTCCGGGATGTTCGGCGGCGCCGCGCCCGACGCGGTGCTCGCGGCAGTCCGTCTGCTCGACTCGCTCTGGGATGCGGACGGCGCCGTCGCCGTCGCCGGGCTCACCACCGCCCGCCCGCCGGCCGGGAGCCCGGCCGGTCCGAGCATCGCGCAGCTCGTCGCCGACGCGGCGCTGCTCCCGGGCGTCCGCCCGATCGGACGCGGCACCATCGCCGACCGTCTCTGGTACGGGCCCTCGATCACCGTCACCGGCATCGACGTGACCGACGTGCTGAATGCGTCCAACACGCTCCTGCCGTCCGTCCGCGTCCGGATCAGCTGCCGCGTCGCACCCGGCCAGGGCGCGGAGGAGGCGTTCGCAGCGCTCGAACGCCACCTGCGCGAGCACCTGCCGTTCGGTGCCCACCTCGGCATCACCGACGTCGACCTAGGCGACCCCTTCCTCGTCGACCAGTCCGGCTGGGCCGCCGCAGCCGCCCGAGCCGCGCTCGCGGACGGCTGGGGCGCCGAGCCCGAGCTGACCGGCATCGGCGGCTCGATCCCGTTCATCAGCACGCTCACCGAACGGTTCCCGGCCGCGGAGATCCTCATCACCGGCGTCGAGGACCCCGACACCCGGGCCCACTCGCCGAACGAGTCGCAGGACCTCGGCGTCCTGCGCAAGGCGATCACGGCGGAGGCGCTGCTGCTCGCCCGCCTCTCGCGACGCGCGGGCTGAGACGGGGCGGAAGCGCACGATCCCGCACGTACGCGTCTAGCATCGACGCATGACCGACACCGCGACCCTCGGCACCACCCCGATCGACACCGCGCACGGCGTGCAGCTCACGCCGACCGCAGCCGGCAAGGTGAAGAGCCTCCTCGAGCAGGAGGGTCGTGACGACCTGCGCCTGCGTCTCGCCGTGCAGCCCGGCGGCTGCTCCGGCCTCATCTATCAGCTCTACTTCGACGAGCGTCTGCTCGACGGCGACGCGACCGTCGGCTTCGACGGCGTCGAGGTCGTCGTCGACCGCATGAGCGTCCCCTACCTCGACGGCGCCACCGTCGACTTCGAGGACACCATCCAGAAGCAGGGCTTCACCATCGACAACCCCAACGCGCAGGGCTCCTGCGCCTGCGGCGACAGCTTCCACTGAGTTGATTGCCGCGCCGCCGCCGCCGCCGCTGCGGCGCGGCTGCCGTACCGGCGCGCCTGGACGGCGCTTCGGCTGACGGCGGGCGGGTGGCCGGT
>NZ_CAXTHO010000122.1:0-8871 GCF_964244015.1 uncultured Amnibacterium sp.
GCGGGGTCGGGCCCCAGGGGACGCGACCAGTCAGCGCCCTACGAGCTCGGCACAAACTCGGCACTTCAGACAGTTCGAAGAAGCCCAAGAGGGCTCCGGGTACTTCGCTACAGTCGGGAACGTTCAGTTCACGACGTCGGACTTATTCCCGCTGATCAGGTACTTAGCTCGACACTATTCGACGGTACGCATCCAGAATCAAGGCAGGACAACCCTTCGACTCAACTAGGGGGTCAGGGGTTCGAGTCCCGTCAGATCCACCAAACAGCTGATCAAACAGCTATTCCGAAGTCCTCAGCGGAGGAAATAGATACGCTTTCCGGCGTTTCGCAGCACACTCCGCCCATGATCGGCTCGCGTCTCGGAATGACTGGATCGGCCTGGGGGACGCGCCCGCCTCTGTTGCACGGACTCCACGATCTCCAGCGTGCATCCGTTCGCCCCGTTCGTGACCTTCGTTGCTCGCCGCACGGCTCGGCGTGAGCTGACAAATGCCCTATGACCTGCGCAGCCAGGGCCGCGGAGCGCTCGAGTTCCGCATCCGTCGAGAGCTGCGCCTGCGGGCCTCCGATGTTGACGCCTGGCTCGCTCGCCTCGAGCAGCAGGACCACGCTCGACACCATTCGACAGCGTGATCGTTCTCGGCCACCAGGCATCCTTGTGGTCCGCGGGACCATCTCAGACCGCTGTCTTGGTCGCGGCGCACCGCTCCCCCGACAGGGCGGTCGACCCCTTTGGAATCAGCCTGCAGGAACGATAGTCGCGGGCTTCGATCCAGCGCGAGTCATCGTCTGCAGGCTGGTGCCGGTGTTGCTCTGCAGGACGACCTTCCCGAAAGCGCTGACCGGTTTCGCGGTGCCGAACGTCGTCGTGGAGGTGGTGACCGAGTTGTCGGAGTGCAGGACCTCTAGGCGGTTCTTACAGCCCACCCAAGCGATTGCTGTGTGAAGGGCAGCGGGCGTGTTCACGCAGTGAGCGGTGGTGTGCGAGAACTTGGTGCCGTCGAGTTGGACGCCCATGAGGGTGACGCGGTCCTCGTCGAAACCCGAGCAGGCGACGGAGACCGAGGTGAACGCAGCGCAGCCCACGGAGGCGTCATTCCCTCCCTTGTTGTACGTATGCAGCGAACGCACGACGCCGGGGTTGGCGAAGGCGATGTAGCGGATGTGCCCGTTGTTATCCGTGATGGTGACACCCGCGCTGCCGCTCTGAAGGCGGATGGATCCGTCGACGTTCTCACCCCGAGGGAACGGGACCCCGATGCTGGTCGAGCCCGCTGCGGTGACCAGGACGACGGCCGAGCGACTGTCGACGCCGGTCTTGCCGTTGCTACCGATTTTGGCGTACCCGTCCGGTGCAGCGACGGTCTGTTCTGCGATCGTGGTCCGAGCTCCGGTCGTGAGGTCCCAGCGGTAGTTCTCCACGCCGTCCTTCGGTGCCACCAGCACCGTGCCGGACGCGGTCGCGGGGATGCTCTTCGGCGTGGTGGTCTTGATCAATCCGAGGGCCCGAGTGTGCCCATCGCTGCCGAGTGAGTACAGATTCACCGTCGCCTTGCCGGAGGCGACCGGCGTGTACTTCCCGTAGACGAGGTAGTGCCCTGTCCCGACCACCGGCACAACGCGGGTCGTCGTCGTGGCTGTCGCGGGTGCCGCGGACAGCAGACCGACTCCCACCATGAGGGCGGCTGCGGCAACGGCAGCCATCTTCTTACTCGGGCGAAACATGGGTTAGTTGTACCTCCCGTGACGACAGCCCGCACCCGGCGCGCCGCCTCCACACGGCACATAAGCGCCCTCCATTGGCCTCGTTTCCACCGCATGACTCGACGTTCGACGCATCCGGGCGCCGCTGCCGCTGTGAAATTGCCCCCTGCGACGGCTCACAACTCGCCGCGTTCAACACCTGGGTCCCGGAAGCCTGCTCGCAAGAGAGAAAGTCCGGGCGGGGTCAATACGTCGCTGTACCCTTCGTCGTGGTCAGCGCCCGACTGCTCCCGGGGCGGGTTAGTACCAGCCCGAAGGAGGCGCCAGCGGTTAAGGCGGGTTGGTGGCGTTGTGTTGACGAAGTGGGGAACTGACCGCGAGCCGCATGAACCGAATGCGCATACGACCTTCCGCCAAGACCTTGCGTGGACCAGGAACGCCTCGCTACAGAGAGCCGAGTCGGTGTCTGGACCATCCAACGACCGCAACTCGATACCTCATGGGTTCGCGACCTGCGCGTCGTCAGCGCGATGATCAACGACGCGGGCGATGACCGCAAGAGACGCACTGCGACTGTTCAAAACCCCTGACCGTGAGATGCGCTGAACCGCCGCGGAGAGGTCGAGCATCGCGCGATGGTCGGCGAGCTCTTGGATCGAACTTCGTGTATCACCTGTTGTGGGGGCTCGAGAGCGTGAACGCTGAGCCCTCATCGAACCAATACAGGTATGAGCACAGACAGCGACGTCATCAAACGCTCGAGGGACAGCCCTCGAGCGTTCGGTGATCTCTTCCACCGGCACGCCGTAGTCGTGCACCGCTACATCGCCAGACGAGCCGGCACCGAGGTCGCGGACGAGGTGATGTCCGAGACGTTCCTCGTCGCTTTCGAGCGGCGAGAACGGTTCGATCACACCTACACCGATGCCCGCCCCTGGCTCTACGGCATCGCCACAACATTGCTCGCCGCTCACAGGCGCCGCGAGGCGCGGCACCTCAACGCGCTTGCGCGGGCAGCGGAGCGCGAGGACGACGACGACGGTCTTGGGCGGGTGGCGGCGCGCGCTGATGCGACCGCTGACATCCGCCGCATCGCGGTCCGAATACGAGCACTGTCCGAAGGCGACCGCGACGTCCTGCTGCTGCACGCGTGGGCTGACCTGACGAACGAACAGATCGCGACCGCCCTCAACATTCCAGTCGGCACTGTCCGGTCCCGACTGTCCCGAGCCCGACAGACCCTCCGCCAGAGCGCGGCCGGCACCACTTCCAAGGAGACCGATCATGGACGAGTTGACGCTGCTGCGACGGCTTGACGCCGACACCGCCGCCCCGACCAAGGCGGCCCTGACCGACGCGTTCGATGCACTCAACGACCGAATCACTGCCGCCGAACAGCGCGGCGAGAAGCACGTCGCCAAGCGACGCAGGGCGGTGCATGTGCGTCGGACGCTGGTCATGACCCTCGCCGCCGCAGCAGTGGTGGTCGGACTGGTCATGACCGACACCATCGGTGTCGCCGGCCTGCGCCCCGGCGCAAGCGCCGAAGCAGCTGAGCTGCTCGACAACGCCGCGGTCGACACGATCCGAACCGCCGACCCTGTGGTCCGTCCCGGCCAGTACCTCGCCATCACCACCGACCATGTGAACCTCAACTCGGACACCTCAGGGGACACGCAGCTGCGCTGGCTCGACCGCGGCACGGACACGACCTACATCCCCTACGACCGGCACGACGAGTGGAGCCTCGTCCGGAGTCCCGAAGAGCCGGTCGACTTCTTCTCAACGGCGGCGAAGAAGCATGCACTGCTCCAGTACGCCAGCACACGTGAGCGGTACGACGGCAAGAACGAACTGATCAGGGGTCGCGACGGAAACTTCTACGGCACACCCGCCGACGAGGCCGACTTCGCCGCGCTCCCCCGAGACCCTCGGGTGCTGCTCAACCGGATCTACCGGACCACGCTCGGGCAAGGACAATCCCCGGACGGCGTGGCCCTCGAATGGATTGCCGGCCAGCTGCGCACCGGCATCGTCCCCGCAGATCTCCGCGCAGCCATGTACCGCGCTGCTGCCCTCATCCCCGGCGTCACGATCACCGAGAAGGAGACCGTGCTCGACGGACGAACAGGAGTCGCGATCGGGCGTGTCGAGCCCACGACCGGTGCGCGGGTAGAAATCGTCATCGAACCGCAGACCGGACTCATGATCGGCGAACGCCGCGTCGCCACCAGGACCGGATACGGGATCCCCGCAGGCAAAGTCACCGAATCGTCTGCCGTGACCGTCAAGGTCGTCGATACCGCCCCGACCGGCCCGGAACATCGAGTCAACTAGGCAAGCTCGTCCTAGGAGACCGAGAAGGCCGCCCTGCAATCAGCCGGGCGGCCTTCCCGCGTGTGTGACTGCCGGGGAACGCGCGGACCTGCCTGCTGAAGAGAGCAGCGGCTCCGTAGTGGTCGCAGTGTTCGCCGAGTTCGAACGATAACGGTCTCAACGCCCTGCTCGTGAGACGCGCGGTGTCTACTTCTCGGCCTGTCGAGGGTGTTCCGCAGGCCGTGAAGCATGACCCGGATGACGAGCACGGTACGGACCACGATCAGACAACGAGCGCGATGCCGTACGTGGTTCCAGCGCGCTTCCCCAGATAATCGCCGAGACCCCGACGACGAGCATCACACCGTGGACGCCCCCACACCCCTCCACCACCAAGGCCTACTGCGTATGTCGAGAGACTACGGCTCACCTGCGAGGCCCCGACGATCACGCCGTGCATCAGTATCAGAACCCTGAAAGCGGGACGCCGCTGCGGGCCCGGTGAAGTAGTGGGGCGACGATGAACGAGTGAATGCCGACTTGGAGCTGTACGAGGCCGCTGTCTCGCTGATTGAGATCGGCTCAGCGACTCATTCTGGAAGACTGCCGCGGCAATTTGGTTGGATGACGGTTCGATTTTGACCGGTATTGGTCTCGTCAATATCAACTCAGCTGCAGGCTTCTGCGCCGAGGTTGGCCCTCTTGCGCAGGCGTACGCAATCGACGGACAGGTGGTCGCCTCCATATGCGTGAACCGGAGCGACGACCGAGAGAAGGACCTGGTTCTCGACCCTTACGGAGTCCGTCAAGAACGCCCGACCCTCTGGGGCCCCGATGTTGAGGTGGGCGTCGCTGGTAGCACCGACGCAACCGGTTGGTCCAGTCGTCGCCTCGTGGAACTGATGCCCTATTACTGGGCCAGCGCCCTATCGGCAGACGACCATTGGCCAACGAAGGCAGAGCACGCAGAGTAGGCCGCACAGCCACCCTCGCTCGCCGCACACCATTCACCTGCCTGGTCCTGAGAGCGGCCCCGACTCGGGAGCGCTGCTGATCGTGCTCGTTCTGGCAATCGTCGGACTCGTCGTGCCCCCCGGCCACCGCCCAAACTCCTCAAATTTCGCGCGATACCTGATCAGCAAGGTACTCCGTACTCCAATCCCGCATCGCTGCGACGCTCCGGCACCGGTGTCGGTGACCTGCGCGCCGTCACGGGCGAACAAATCGACCGGTCGCGGTTCCAGATGCATCAGCTGCAGTTGGCATCGCCGTGGCCGTTTGGCCGGCTACGCACCCGCGTTCGATTTCACCGCGGGGCCGCGGGGTCCTGCCGAGTCGACACCAGATCGTCTGACAAGCCTGGCACCGGCCTCAAGTCGGTCCGCGAGTCGGCGTACGCGCGCTATGCGATATAGATACTGTAGGCAGATGGTTGGTGTGGAGCGAGTAACCGGGGCGACGGTGGACGTGCTGCGTGCGCTGTTGGCAGCAGACGAGCCGTTGTGGGGCCTGGTCGTCATCAAGGCCACAGGCCGAAAGCCGGGCACCGTGTACCCGATCTTCGATCGGCTGGAGACCGCCGGTTGGGTGGAGTCTCGATGGGAGGACGATTCGTCGCGTCCGGGTCCGCGTCGCCGGTACTACGTGCTGACCGATGGCGGTAGAGCGTCCGCCGCACAGACGGTGGCGCGCTTTGCTGCCCGTCCCGTAGGCGCCGGTGCTCGTGCTTCGGGAGCGACGAGTTGAGCCGCACGACCCGGGCGCTGGTGGGATTGGCAGCAATGACGCTGCCTGCGACAACGCGTGATCGGTACCGGGAGCAGTGGATGGCGGACCTCCGCGACGCGAAGGCGTTGGGCATGTCCGAGGGATCGGTCGCTCGCGGCGCGATCGGGTTCGCGTTGATCGCAGTGCCACGGGAGGTCTTCAGGGCGGAGTTCCGCGCAGCTTTCGGCGTCGTTGCGGTCCTCGCCACTGCCGTGGTCGTCGCGTTGCCGTTACTGGAGATGCTCCTCCGACACGGGTTCCTCACCGGCAGCAGTCTTACGACGTCGAACGCCGGCATCTTCGCGTCGGCGCTCGACGGGTTCGTGCCTCTGTTGTTTCCGGTACTGCTGATGCTGGTCAGCTGCTTCCGCTTTTTCCAGGAGCTCGGAGACCGGTTCGTCTCCAACACTCGCACCCGAGTTCGGGTAGAGAGCTACGTCTACGCGAAGCTGCTGGTCGCGATGGGCACCAGCTTCGTCGTGTTCTTCGCCGCGACCTTTGCCGCCTTCACCGTCGCGTTCATCGTCTGGCCCGCGATCGGCAACCCTGGTATCGACACAGCCGGCACACTCATCAACGGGCACCCCTGGGGCGCCGAAGACGTCTATCGGCAGTACACCTACAGTCAGCTGCTGGTCGCAGGTCCCATGCCGTTCGGCCTGTTCTATTCCGCCTGGGTCGGCCTCGGTGCAGCGACGTGCACGGCGTTGGGAATGGCCTGCCTCCTGCTGGTGAAGCGGCCGGTGATCGGGCTGGGGCTGCCGTTCCTACTGCTGGCGGTCCAGCACGCGGCAGTGATACTGGTCGGCCAAGACCGGCTCAGCGTCATCAACTCGCTCTTCCCCTTTGGCTATACGCAAGCCCCCCTGATCGTCGGCATGGCACCGCTACTGGCCCTCATCGTCTGCGTTGTCGGACTGTGGCTGATGCTGCTGCGACGACTGTCCCGGCTGGACGTCCTCGCCTGATGCGCAGCGGGGCCATTGTCGCTGGCGGGCTCTTCCTCACCGCCGGTGCACTTGTCGCCAGCACAGAACCGAAAGAGCTGACGCTGTTCGAAGCGATCACAGCGGCGCTGTGGGGCAGCACCGGCACATACCTGCAGTTCATCGGCACCGCCATCGTCTTCATCGGCGTCGCCTACCTCCTCACTGCGCCCTACGCCGAGCGGCGGGACACCTGGATGCAGCTGGAGTTACTGCGCTACGGGAGCAATCACCGCTGGCTGATCGCGGTCGTCCGCCGGATCGCTCTCCCCGTCGCCGCACTGCCCCTCGGGCTCAGCGTCGCAAGCACCGCCTGGTACCTACTGCTCGGCGGCCGCACGTTCACCTTGCCCACCGTCGGCTTGATGCCCTGGCTGTTTCAGCTTCTGGTCAACGGGGCACTCCAACTCCTGGTCTACGTGCTCGTGCTCCTCACCGCGACCATCGGCACCAGCAACCGAGTCGGCGGGCTCGCTGCCGCCGCGGTACTCCTGGCACTCGGATTTCCCCATCGCCAACCTCAGCCCCTGCTACCCGTGCAGCTCTCCGGCATGGGCTACGCACTCGACGGATGGCGATCAGCCCTCCCAGTAACCGCGACGCTCTTCGTCACCACCACGGCCACGGCCTTAATAGCGCTCCTGGTCCTCCAGCGCCTGCGGCGCACCACCTGAAAGGCCACCATGCTGACAACGACCAGACCCGTGATCACCGTCACCGATGTCGCCAAGCGTTTCAGGAACGTCGAGCTCTTCCACGACGTGTCTTTCACCGTCGAGCCCGGACGTACCTATGGACTCGTCGGCCCGAACGGCTCGGGCAAGACCGTGCTGCTCAAGCTCCTCGCCGGTCTCGCCCTACCCGACCGCGGCACGGTCACCATCGACCCGACCTACCTGAGCCGAGACCGCTCCTACCCCGACCGGTTCGGCGTCACGCTCAACGCCCCCGCGTACCTCGGCAATCTCACCGGGCGCAATAACCTCCTCCAGCTCGCAGGGATACAGCACCGGATCACCGCCGAGCACGTCGACGACACCCTTCACAGCGTCGGTCTCGAGCCCGCCCTGAAGCAGAAGGTCCGCAACTACTCACTCGGGATGAAACAGAAACTCGCCCTCGCTCAAGCGCTCATGGAGGGCCCCGAGGTGCTCCTGCTCGACGAGCCCTTCAACGCGCTCGACAGGACCAGCACCATGAAGGTGCGAGCGCTCCTCACCGAGCAGCAACGACGGGGCACCACAATGATTTTCACGAGCCACGACCACCGTGAAATCGATGCCCTCAGCCACCACATTATCGAAATTGACAACCAGACTGTGCGGGTGATCGACGCGCGCGTTGAGAGAGCCTGAACCCGCGAATTTGCCAGATCGGTGTGCGAGGTCGTGAGGGCCGTCTCTTCGAGTTGACCCTTCTCACAACCCTGCGCGCGAGACGACCGAGTGCTTGTCGGGATATTCGAGGAGGATGTCGGGATGGACCGGCGGGTCGTTGTGACGGGCGCATCGCGTGGACTGGGCCGTGCACTCGTCGAGGCGTACGCCAGGGCAGGTGCTGCCGTGTGGGCGGGATGTCGGCGTCCGGACGACGTCGCGCGTCTGCAGGACCTCGGAATAGAAGTCCGCTACCTCGACGTGTGCGACGAGGAGTCGATCGCCAGGCTCGCGGAGGAGGTGGGCGCAGCTGGAGGTGCGGACCTCCTGGTCAACGCCGCCGGTACGGACGCCCGAGCGTTCGGCGCCGCCGCAGATCACCGTGGCCCGTTCGAGCTGAGCGCGAGCAACTTCCTCGCCGAAGTCGAGGTCAATGCGATCGGCCCGATGCTGACGACCCGGCTGTTCCGAGACCAGTTAGAGATCGCCGCGGCGCCGGCCGCGGATAGCAGCCCGTTCGACGTCAGCCAGGCGAGATACACCTCACCAGTGCGCTCCGTCCACGCTCGGACGGTTTCGAGGCGCACGGCAGTAGATATTTATCTACCTTGTCGTACTCTGTTGTCATGGAGCGCACAATCAGCGTCGGGCAGCTAAGGCAGAATCCGACGGAGATGATTCGGAACGTCAAGCAGGGTGCCACCTACACCCTCACCGATC
>NZ_CAXTHO010000123.1:0-8866 GCF_964244015.1 uncultured Amnibacterium sp.
CCGCCGACTCGGCCACGCTGACCGGCAAGGAGTTCTTCCCGAACCTCATCGCCGCCCCCTTCCACGACGGACTGGTCATCGTGTTCATCGCGGCGGCGGTCATGTCGGTCATCGCGGCGATCGCGACCCTCGCCGGTGGTGCCCGCGCCCCGCAGACGCCTCTGGCGGTCGACGCTGCGGAGACAGGCGAGGACGCCGTGGTCGCGCAGAGCGATCAGGCGTACGCGCACACGGTCGCCGTGGCACACGCGGAGCACGCGGATCGTGCGGAGGCGCACAGCGCCGGCGCGACCTCGGAGCGGGCGCGATGACGGAGGAGCTCGCGGAGCGTCTGGCGTTCGTCGCCGGCAGCGTCAACCGGCGTCTCCGGCCACCTGCGGATGCGCTGAGCCACATCGCGGTCTCCGCGCTCGCCTCCATCGACCGGCTGGGCACGGTCCGGCCGGGCGACCTGGCGCGCATCGAGGGCATCGCCGCGCCGGGGATGACCCGGCTGATCGGCGACCTGCAGGGCCGGGGGCTCGTCGCGAGGTCCGCCGACCCCGACGACGGGCGCTCGCACCTGATCCGGCTCACGGCTGCGGGGATCGAGGCTGTCGCGGAGGCGCGCACGGCCCGGGCACTCGGCATGGCGGCGATCCTCGCGGACCTGTCAGCGGACGACCACGCGACGCTCGAGCGCTCCGTCACGATCCTCGAGCGGGCGCTCCTCGATTCGACCCCCTCACCGGCCCGCACCGTCTGATTCCGTTGTGAAGGAGGTTCTGCGGTTGCCCTGCAGAATCTCCTTCACAACGGAACCGGTAGGCCCGATCGGGTCCTCCCCAGCTCGGGTTCTGCCTGATCAGCTCGCTCGCCCTGCTGAGCGCGCCGCCGAGATCATCGTCCGCGGCACCATCCCGAGTCATGACGGACGAAGCCTGGCAACGGCTCGACGCGCGAGCGCGGGCGGTACTCGAGCTGAACGACGGCGTGGCGAAGCTCAGCAGCTTCCTCGCGGTCGACATCAGCGGCAAACAGGCGGGGGCGCTGACGGGGCGCGGCGTTCTCGAGCGTCCTCGGAGCGGCTGGTACCGCGACCCGTCGCTGCCGTGGCAGGCGAAGTGCGCGATCCGAGTCGGCGGCGTCCTGACGTGCGTCTCGGCGGTCGATTCGTTCGGCCTACCGACACCGGACCCGGGTCGGCGGCACGTCCATGTGCTCGTGCCGTCCAACAGCGCGCGACGCCGGCACAACCGAGACCGGAGGCACTACGTCGTTCCCGGGGAGGACCGCGAGGTCGAGATGCACTGGTCGAGTAGGCCCGGAACGCCCCTGGGCTGGCGGGTCGACCTCGTGGACGCCCTGCTGCAGCTCGCTGACTGCGTTCCGGAGGCCTGGTGGATCGCCGCGCTCGACGCGGCCCGCCACGTACCCCGTGACGGACGACCGATCCTGTCCGACGAGGATTGGGAACGCTTCGTCAGACGGCTGCCGCAGCGCCTCCGGGCCGCGGTCGGACTCGTCGATCCGCGCTCGGAGAGCGTGCTCGAATCGTTGCTCCGCCTCGCGATGCTGCGGCGAGGGATCTCGATCGTGGATCTGCAGTTCTGGCCGGACCCGGCACACCGAGTCGACTTCCTGCTGCCCGGCAAGCTGATCGTCGAAGCGGACGGCGCGGCGTTCCATGATCCGGAGCTCGACCGGATCCGGGATGCATTCCTCCGCGGTCTCGGATACCGCGTCCTCCACTTCTCCTCCGCCAGGATCCTGGAGGACATGGGCGGCGTGCTCGACGAGATCGAAGCCGCGCTGATTCCGTTTTGAAGGAGGTTCTGCCGCCACACCCCAGGATCTCCTTCAAAACGGAAATGGTCAGGAGTGGGGAGGGGTCAGCAGAAGGCGGCCTCGAGGCGGACCGCCATCGAATCCACGCGGGCGCGGACGACCGGGTCCTCCGTCCAGCGGCGCCGGATCCTGGCCAGCAGCTCGGCGACCTGCTGCTGGTCGAGCGTCTCGTGCAGGACGACGACGACCAGGACCTCGGCGCCGTCGAGGGAGGATCGGGGATCCTCCGTGCCGACACGGGCGGTCGTGACCGCCGGCTCGTCGGCGACCGCCCTGCGGATCGCTCGGCCCACCTCCGGATCCAGCCAGGGCGCGACCCAGGGGAGGTCCCGGGCGAGCGCCTCGAGCGTGCTGCGGCGCAGCCCGAAGCGATCGGTCGCCGGGTCGATGACGACGAGCTCGGTACCGTCGCTGGCCGCCCCGAGAGCGACCTGGCGCGCGGGCGCCGGTACCGGACGGGCCATCGGGTTCCAGGCGCTCATCGCCGCCGCGGACGAGAACGCGGGCAGGACCCGGCGGCCGTCCGGACCCGCGACGGTCACGAGCGCAAGCTCCGCCCTCTTATCGAAGGCGCGACCGGACGCGGTCCCACCGACCTCGCCCACCTCTGCGAGCAGAGGCACCAGCAGACGCGAGCCGCGAAGCGCGTCGACGACCGCCTCCGGTCCGGACTCCCCTGCCCGGAACGCGGCGAGCGCCGCCGTGTAGGCCGGTGGCGCCGTGCCTTCGTCGCCGGACCACGGCGACGCCTCGAACGCCCGCCCGGACCACGGCTGCCCGGCCGAGTCGGCGGTGCTCACAGCGTCGCGACGGCGAGGGCCTCGGTCAGCGTGAACGCGCCGGCGTACAGGGCCTTGCCGACGATGGCGCCCTCCAGTCCCGCATCGGTCAGGGTGCGGAGGTGCTGCAGATCCTCGAGGGTGGCGATGCCGCCTGAGGCGACGACCGGCTTGCCCGTGCGCTCCAGCACGTGCGCCAGCAGCTCGAGGTTCGGGCCGGCGAGCGTGCCGTCCTTCGTCACATCGGTGACGACGTAGCGCGCGCAGCCCGCCTGCTCGAGGCGGTCGAGCACCTCCCACAGGTCCCCGCCCTCGCGGGTCCAGCCACGTGCGGCCAGCGTCGTTCCGCGGACGTCCAGACCGACGGCGATCCGGTCGCCGTAGAGGGCGATGATGCGCTCGGTCCACTCGGGGTCCTCGAGCGCGGCCGTACCGATGTTGACCCGCTGGGCACCGGTGGCGAGTGCCGCCTCGAGGCTCGCGTCGTCCCGGATCCCGCCGGACAGCTCGACCCGGACGTCCTCGACACGATCGATCACCGCCTGGATCACCTCGAGGTTGCTGCCTCGGCCGAACGCGGCATCGAGGTCGACGAGGTGGATCCAGGCGGCGCCCTGGTCGGCCCAGTCCCGCGCGGCGGCGATCGGGTCGCCGTAGCCGGTCTCGCTGCCCGCCTCCCCTTGCACGAGCCGGACGGCCTGCCCGCCGGCGACGTCGACGGCGGGCAGCAGCACGAGCGGACGCTGCATCACGGACGGGTCGATCGGGCTCACAGGGTCTCCAGCCAGTTGGCGAGCAGGCGCAGCCCGGCGGCGCCGGACTTCTCGGGATGGAACTGCGTCGCGGCGAGCGCGCCGTTCTCGACCGCGGCGACGAACGGCCCGCCATGGTCGCTCCACGTCACGAGCGGGGCGCGCAGGCTGGCGGACTCCGGCAGCACCCAGTCGCGGACGCCGTAGGAGTGCACGAAGTAGAAGCGCTCGCTCCCGATCCCGGCGAACAGGCGGGACCCCTCCGGCGCGGTCACGAGGTCCCAGCCCATGTGCGGGAGCACCGGCGCATCGAGCCGCTCGACCGTGCCCGGCCACTCGCCGAGCCCTTCGATCGCCTGGCCGCCCTCGACCCCCTCCGCGAACAGCACCTGCAGCCCGACGCACACGCCCAGCACCGATCGCCCGCCGGCGAGACGGCGCTCGATCAGCTCGGGGCCGTGCGCCGCCTGCAGCCCGGCCATCACCGAGCCGAATGCGCCGACGCCCGGCACGTAGAGCCCGTCGGCGCTCTGCACGTCGTCGCGGTCGGCGGTCAGCCGCACGTCCGCACCCGCCGCCTCCAGCGCCTTGACGGCGGAGTGGACGTTGCCGCTGCCGTAGTCGAACACCGAGACGCGCGGGCGAGCGGTCACAGCGCACCCTTCGTCGATGGAACCCCTGCGACGAGCGGGTCGAGCGCCTTCGCCGCCCGGAACGCTCGCGCGAACGCCTTGAACTCGCTCTCCGCGATGTGGTGCGGGTCTCGCCCGGCGAGCACGTCGACGTGCGCGGTCATCCTCGCGTTGAACACGATCGCCTCGAGCACGTGCCGCACCATCGACCCGGTGAAGTGGCCGCCGATCAGGTGCAGCTCGAACCCGGCCGGCTCGCCGCCGTGCACCAGGTACGGCCTGCCGGACAGATCGACGACGGCGCGGGTGAGCGCCTCGTCGAGCGGCACGGTGGCGTCGCCGAAGCGGGCGATGCCCGTCTTGTCGCCCAACGCCTCCCGGATGGCGTCGCCGAGCACGATGCCGACGTCCTCGGCCGTGTGGTGCACATCGATGTCGATGTCCCCCGACGCGTGCACCGTCAGATCGGTCAGCGAGTGCTTCGCGAACGCGGTCAGCAGGTGGTCGAAGAACGGCACCGACGTGTCGATGTCCGCGATGCCGGTGCCGTCGAGGTCGAGCCGCAGCTCGACGGACGACTCGGAGGTGGAGCGGGACCTGGACGCCGTACGACTCATCGGGCACCTACCGGGGTGAGGGCGGCCATCGCCGCGAGGAACGCGTCGGTCTCGCTCGCCGTGCCCGCGCTGACGCGCAGCGAGCCGGGGATGGCCAGGTCGCGGATGAGCACTCCCCTGTCCACCAGGGACTGCCAGAGCGCCTTCGGGTCGTCGACACCGTCGAACAGGAGGAAGTTGGTCCAGCTGGGCGCGACGCGGTACCCGAGTGCCTCCAACCCCTCCGCCATGCGATCGCGCTGCACGCGGATCTCGTCGACCGTCCGCAGCATCAGCGGGGCGTGAGCGAGCGCGCCGAGCGCCGCCGCCTGCGTGATCGCGGACAGGTGGTACGGCAGGCGCACGAGACGGAGGGCGTCGACGAACGCGGGGTCCGCCGCGAGGTAGCCGAGCCGGGCGCCCGCGAACGCGAACGCCTTGCTCATCGTCCGCGACACCGCGAGCCGCGGACGGCCGGGCAGCAGCGTCAGCGCACTCGGGGCGTCCTTCGGCATGAACTCCGCGTACGCCTCGTCGACGATCAGCACACCGTCGGTGGCGTCGTACGCGGCACGGATCGTGTCCAGCCCGACGGGGGTGCCGGTCGGGTTGTTCGGCGCGGCGACGATCACGATGTCGGGGCCGACCCGCGTGATCTCCGCCACGAGGGTCTCCGGCGACAACCGGAAGTCGTCGTCGCGACGCCCATCGACCACAGCGGTCCCGGAGGTCGTCGCGTAGTTCGGGTACATCGAGTACGTCGGCGGGAAGGTGAGCAGCGTGCGACCCGGGCCGCCGAACGCCTGGAACACGTGCTGCAGCACTTCATTCGAACCGTTCGCCGCCCACAGCTGGTCGGGTACGAGACCGTGGCCGAGGTAGCCGGCCAGCGCCTCGCGCAGCGCCGTGAACTCGCGGTCGGGGTAGCGGTTGACCTCGTCGAGCGCGACGGCGATGCGCTGCAGGATGTCCGCTCGGACGTCCTCCGGCACCGGATGCGTGTTCTCGTTCACGTTGAGCGTCACCGGCACGTGCAGCTGCGGCGCACCGTAGGCGGTCCTGCCGACGAGGTCGGCGCGGAGAGGAAGATCCGCGAGCGAGGTCACGTCCACGATTCTCGCAGACGGCGGGGACGCGTCTCACGGGTCATTCGACGGGCAGGCGCAGCACGACACCCGCGTCGACCTGCGCGCTGCTGAGCCCATTCACCCGCTCGATCTCGGCGATCGTCGTGCGCGGATCCGTGCGCGGTGCGAGCCGCTCCGCGATGGTCCACAGGCTCTCGCCCGAACGGACCACGACGGTGTGCGGCGCCACGTGCGGCGCCGCCTCCGCGACCCCCGGGCCGGCGGCGAGCAGCGCGCCCGACAGCGCGAGCAGCGCCGGGATGACGACCAGCACCACCCGACCGCGACGGGTGAGCCGCAGCCGAGCCGGCGGCGCAGGAGCGGTCGTCGGTGCGACGGCCGCGTGCCGCGACACCGTGGTGGGCCGAGCGCTCAGCGTCGGCGACCGCTGCGCGCAGCCCACCCCGCCCCGGACGGCCACCCGGCGCGCCGGAGCGCTTCGCAGCTGCGCCCGCTCGAACGCATCCGTCTCGTACTCGATCCAGTCGTTCTGCACCGTGAACATCCCGATCCTTCCCCGCGTCCCTCTTGCATTCGAACGTAGCTTCGACTGTTCGAACCGTCAAGCACATCTTCGAGTGGGGCACCGACAGCGGGTACGCGTCTGTCGAACGCGTGTTTGCATCAGAGCGGTGCGAGCGAATACCATCGATGTACTTCACAAGCCTGGATCGCGCGGGAACGCCGAGGACGGAAGAGACCGATGACCGACGAGCTGACCGGCGAGAAGCCACGCACACGACGGCGCACGTCGCTGTCTCCGAAGCAGCTCGCGATCCTCGAGGTGATCCAGCAGTCCGTCGCGGCCCGCGGCTACCCGCCGAGCATGCGCGAGATCGGCGACGCGGTCGGGCTCGCGTCCCTGTCCAGCGTCACCCACCAGCTGAAGCAGCTCGAGCTCTCGGGCTACCTCCGCCGGGATCCGAAGCGCCCGCGGGCGCTCGAGGTCATCATCCGGGTGCCGGACTCGTCGACCGTCGAGTCGGACGTCCCTGCCGCGCAGATCGGCGATGCGGCGATGGTGCCGCTCGTCGGGCGGATCGCGGCCGGTATCCCGATCACGGCCGAGCAGCAGATCGACGAGGTCTTCCCGCTGCCGCGCCAGCTCGTCGGCAAGGGCGACCTGTTCATGCTCAAGGTGGTCGGCGAGTCCATGATCGAGGCCGCGATCTGCGACGGCGACTGGGTGGTCATCCGGTCGCAGCAGACGGCGGACAACGGCGAGATCGTCGCAGCGATGCTCGAGGGCGAGGCGACCGTCAAGGTGTTCCGCCAGCGCGACGGCCACACCTGGCTGCTGCCGCGCAACAGCGCCTTCGAGCCGATCCTCGGTGACGAGGCGGTCGTCCTGGGCAAGGTCGTGGCGATCCTCCGCTCGGTGTGACGCACGAGGGGTGCATCCCGGGGGATGCGCCCCGGGTCCTCCACCGGGATGAGATCCGCCCGGATCGGTGAGCGCGACCAGGCCGCGTCCCTACGGTGGGCGGTGCGCGTCGACGTGTCGCGCCGGGAGGAGCGGCCATGATCGAGGCGAGCGGGCTGGTGAAGCGCTACGGCGCGAGAACCGCCGTGGCGGGGATCGACTTCGAGGTCAAGCCGGGTGTCGTCACCGGGTTCCTCGGACCCAACGGCGCGGGCAAGTCGACGACGATGCGGATGATCGTCGGGCTCGACGCCCCGACCGCGGGCACGGTGACCGTGAACGGCCGACCGTATCGAGACCACGGGGCCCCGCTGCACGAGGTCGGCGCGCTGCTGGAGGCCAGAGCCGCGCACCGCGGCCGCACCGCGCGCAACCACCTCCGCGTCCTCGCCGCCACCCACGGGATCCCGACGCGACGCGTGCAGGAGGTGGTCGACCTCGCCGGACTCGGAGAGGTCGCGGACAAACGGGTCGGCGGCTTCTCGCTGGGGATGGGCCAGCGGCTCGGCATCGCCGCCGCGCTGCTCGGCGACCCGGCCACGCTCATCCTCGACGAGCCGGTGAACGGCCTGGATCCCGACGGCGTGCGCTGGGTGCGGACCTGCGTCCGCGAGCTCGCCGGCGAGGGACGCACCGTGCTGCTGTCCTCCCACCTGATGAGCGAGATGGCCCAGACGGCCGACCACGTCATCGTCCTCGGCCGCGGACGGGTGCTCGCGGACATGCCGATCGGCGACCTGATCGCCGGCGGTGGTTCGAGGGTGACGGTGACCTCGCCACGCGGCACCGAGCTGGCCGCGCTCCTCCGGTCCCGTGGCGCGACGACCACGCCGGGCACCGGTGACCGGTTCGACGTGACGGGGCTGGGTGCCGCCGATGTCGGCGATGCGGCAGCGGCCGCCGGGATCGCGCTGCACGAGCTGACGACCGTCGGGTCGTCGCTCGAGGAGGTCTACATGTCGATGACCGCGGACGACGTCGAGTACCGCAGCGCCGCCGCTGCGCCGCACCCCGAGAGGACCAGCGCATGAGCGCGATCACCGTCACCACCCCCACCACCGACGCGACCCGCGGCGTGACCGCCGGCGGCGTGCTGCGCTCCGAGTGGCTGAAGCTCGTCACGCTGCGCAGCACCTTCTGGACCACGGTGGTCGCCCTCGTCCTGGCCGCAGGGATCGCCCTGCTGGCCGGCGCGTTCCTCAAAGCCGGTCCCGCCGGCACCGGGGGCGACCTCGTGCTGGTCGGATCGACGGCGAGCCTCAGCTTCGTGGCGCTGGTCGTCGGCGTGCTCGGCGTGCTGTCGATCGGAGGTGAGTACGCGACGCTGCAGATCCGCTCGAGCTACACGGCGGTGCCCCGCCGCTGGCCCGCGCTGGTGGCGAAAGCCGTGGTGGTGGGCGCCTGGTCCTTCGTCCTCGGTCTCGTCGTGACCTTCGGCAGCTTCGCGATCCTCGCCGGCTTCTTCGGCGCGCAGGGCATCGAGGTCTCGCTCGACGGCGATGCGGTCGGCGCCCTGCTCGGCGGCGCGTCGTACCTCGCCATCGTCGGCGTGTTCGCCGTCGGCCTCGGCGCGCTCGTCCGAGCGTCCGCGGCCGGGATCACGATCCTCGCGGCTGTGCTGTTCGTCGCGCCGATCATCCTCGGTCTGCTCGCCAGGCTGACAGGCGCCGACTGGGCCTCCACGGCCGGGGACTACCTGCTGTCGGCGACCGGAGGCGTGCTGTTCGCGA
>NZ_CAXTHO010000124.1:0-8865 GCF_964244015.1 uncultured Amnibacterium sp.
GAGATCCTCGACGCCCTCAGTCGCCGAGATCGGCCATCAGCAGGGCACTAAAAAGGCGCGAGTCAGGTCTAGCGGGCCGTGGTTGATGTCCAACGCCGTGGTCGCCGTCGTCGACAGCATCGTCCCTCCTGGCGGGCGCAATGGCGGATTCCGCGGCTCGCCCTGTCGTCGCGCGCTGCTTCCGCTTCCGCGGCGCCCGACCCAAAGTGATGCAACTGCTTTAAAGGTCTGGCAACTTCGGTTCCAACAGCTTGCTGCCGCCGCCCCCAACGCGACAGGGGCGCGGTCGCCAAGCTGACTTAGATTCTCATCGCGGCAATAAGGCCCGCCATACGCCCCGAGAGCCGTGCCTCGGTCGCTAGCCTGTCGGTGAAACCCGATGATAGAAGTGATCCTTCTCGCCCGCGGCCAAGGCCCGGGACACACTCGGTTACCGGACATCGCGCGAGGTCTCCGCGCTCAGTCGCCGAGGGCCAGTCTCCTTCGACGACGTGAAGCTACCGAGCGGTCACGATCAGACGGGTTCGGCCCTCAAAGCCAGGCCGTTCGAACGGTGAATTGTTTCAGCTTGAACTCTCTGAGGCTGGAGTCATGATGCCGACGAGGTCGGCGCAGTCGCTGAGCAGAATCGTTTCGTACCTCGCGTCGACCTTGCGCTGCCGGAAGTTATGAACCCACTGCTTCTCCGTGACGACAACATCGCAGTACCGCTGCGACAGGGAGGGCGAGGATGTCGTTGAAGTCATTCGGCTCCAACCTCTGCTCGGCCTGCCGAGGTTTCGCAGATCGCATCACGTTCGTCACGTGACGGGGCATCACGTTCGTCACGTAACGGGTAGGTAGGTCGTCCATGAAGCTCATCAGGAAGCCAGGCTGTATGTCCTCGACGAATCCATCCCAAGTGAGACCGGTGCGTTCAAGTGCTTTTGCCACCGCAGATTGGATCCCGCCAAGATCGGATGCGCGAACTGCTAATTCGAGCAGGATGCCGATTATGCTCGCTGGATCGCCGGTAACTGTGAAAGTGTTAAGAACAAGCGACTGCATCGCCGGGCTCATTTGCAATTGACGCGAGAACTTGTCACACTAATGCCACTGTCTTTGTTAACCTATCGAGCCGAAGGACACCTGTGGCCCAGAAGTACATTGTTCAGCTTGTCGATGACCTCACCAACGAACTGATAGAGGATGGCTCGGGAGAGAGCGTGACTTTCGCCCTCGACGGCGTCGGCTACACGATCGACCTCACCTCCGAGCACGCGTACGAGTTCCGCAGTGCACTGAGCCTGTACGTGTCATCTGCCCGCAAGGCGGATGCTGCGTCCTCCAAGGTTCGCTCAGCAGTCCGTGGTTCCTCGGCAGCGCCGAAGTCTGACCTCAAGGACGTTCGGGACTGGGCTAGCAGCAACGGCTTCGCCGTCTCGAGCCGGGGACGTATCCCGGCAAACGTCCAGGAGGCATACGCCGCCGCACACTGATGACAGCCGGAATGAGCGCTCCGCGACGAATTCGTTGCGGGGCGTTCATGCGTTGCTGGCGGTTCGTGGTTGCTGCGGTGGGCGCGGCGAAGAAAGCTGGAGCCTGTTGTTCTCGGAATACGCGGGCCGCGGACGCTCCAGGTCCGGTCAAATGGTTGGCCGGTGTGCCGTCGCGCGGTTTGGTCGAGGGGCGAGCCTGCTAGAAGGTGCGCCCGCCGGCGGCGCTCCGCGGTCTCCTCGCTCACTGTCATGGTCATCAGTATTTGGTCCCTTCAGTCGGCACCCTCACCGCTTACACAAGACATCTGACACCCCCTGCCGATGAGCTTCACCCTCACGCCCGGGCAGGACGGCGACAACCCGCAACTGCTGCCGCTGCTCGACGCGATCCGCGTCAACCGGCCCGGTCGCGGACGGCCACGGAAACGTCCCGACCGGGTGCTGGCCGATAAGGCTTACGCACACCCGCCAACGCGGCGGGCGTTACGGCGCCGGGGCATCAGCTTCACCAGCCCGGAGAAGGCCGACTACCGCGCCCGCCGCCTCGCGAAAGGGGCCCGCGGTGGCCGCCCACCGAAGTTCGACACCGGCCAGTACGCGAACCGCAACGCCGTCCCACCGCTGCTTCAACAGACTCAACCAGTTCCGCGACCTCGCCACCCGCTACGCCAAACGAGCCGCCTACTGGCGCAGCGAACTCGCCATCGCATCCGCCATCCTCTGGCTCCGCGAACCCCTACAGGACACGCCCTAGGACGCGCTACGCGCCGCTGATGGCCCGAGTCTCCGCCTTGGACGCACGTGCCCGCGAACGAGCGCGATAGCGCCCCGACTGAGCTCACTACAGAAGTGCGGTGCGGACTGCTGCGGCGTACAGCGCCTCGGCAGCCTCGGTCGCGCTGTACAGGTCGCGGTCTGTCGGAAGAGTCGCCGAGTACTCGCTGCGCGTCTTGAGACCAAGCAGCGTGTCTAGGTGCTTCGCGACCGGCCGGCCGGCGGCGAGAGTCAGCACTTCGACAGCTTGGCGATGGTCGTCGCCCTGCGAGTACTTCCGCAGGCTTGCGATGCAGAGCGCGTCCGCGGACGCGATGCCGGACAGGATGAGCAGCACGACGTACGCATTCGCGACGGGTGACGACCGGGAGAAGGTGCCGTCCGAGGTGTCCAGCTCGCGGAGCCAGCTCGCGGCCAGCTGAAAGTCGCGCGCTTTATCGAGCCGGCCCTTCCGGACTACCTCGTCGCCGTCCGCGGTCTTATATCGATCGAGCTTGCTCACGAGTCCGTCTCATCATCCGACGATGTAGCCACAGGGGGTCGCTCGTGAGGGTAATTCCCTCATTTGCGATCTGCTGGAGCACGGGAGCTCCGCCGTCGATCTCGCTTTCCCTCATCGTCAGAGCGCGAGCGTCGTTGCCGGTCCAGCGCGACACCTTCCACTCCAACGCGCTCACCGCGCTCGCGAACTCGGACTGCGCCGCGTCGTCGGCGCTCACCAGGAAGAGGTCGATGTCGCTGTCGAGGCGCATGTTGCCTCGCGCGGCTGAGCCGAAGAGCGCCGCGAACATCAGCCCGGGCACCGTATGGGCCTCTTCGGTCAGGTGATCCAGCAGTGTCTGCCGCATGTTCGCCAGAGCGATCAGAGCTTCCGCTGCGAGATGGTCGCGGTTGAGGGACCACACGTAGGACCGCCCCACGCGGTCAGCCTTCACCACGCCCTGCCGCGCGAGCCGCTGAACCGCGACCCGTACTCCCTGGGAGGACCTCGAGGGAATTCGCTCAGCGAGTTCACCAGTTGTCAGCGGAGCGCTCGTTCGACCCAGCACTGCCAGGACGTCGCCGTCCACCGTAGGTGTGACGGCTTCAAAAGGAGCTTCTAACCGCACCGGGCCTCGTTCCAATATATCTGACGTTCGTCAACAATATTAGAACACAGGATGGGTGGCGCGGTACCGTTCGACATGGCTCTGATCGTCGACGGGACCTACTACTGGAACTTCCTTGTCGCCACTGCTCTCACAATCGTCGGAGCGTTCGCGGTGTCCGCTCCCGTCCTCCTCGGGCGCGTGCTCGCAAAGCCTCGAGCGTGGTTCATCGTCGTCGCTGGTGCAGCACTGGCCTGGGCTGCGGAGCTCTACCTGATCTTTCAAGGCGCGATATACCTTCCACTCGCAGTCGTCGGCGCCGTGGTCGTAGCGCTTGCCGTCGCGATCGCGCTCGCCGTCAACGTCGTTGCCTACTACTCGACGCAAACGAGCTCCCGCGGCCAGATCGTCCAGGTGATCACCGTCCTGATCGCCATCCCGGCAACGGTGCTCGCTGTGTCCCAAGTCGTCGCGCCTGGTCAACTCCAAGCCGTTGTGCGCGGGAACTGCTCGGGCGCCTCCGTCTACGGCAGCGAGTTGACCGCAGTCACCAGCTCCGTTGGACAGAACGCACGGACCGGCCCAGCAACGACCTACCCCCAGTTCGCTCGGTACGACAGCGGCTGTGTACTGGGCTTCGACAGCTACTGCCTCGGCGAGCCCGTCATCGACGCCACCGTCGGATTGCCCGACGTCCGCTGGCTTCGACTGCATCTCCTGCCGGGATACGTCGCCGCGGCGAAGATCGTCGAAACGAGTGCGGACGCAGGACTCCCCAACACTGGGTGCGCCAAGTTCGGCGGGCAGACGGTTGGGCTCGACGGCAAGAGCGTCATCGAGCGGGACCCTCAGCTTTCGCGAGCACGGTTCACGCGGGTGCAGACCCACCCGGTCACGACCTCCCTCGTCGGATATGCGTACATCGTTCCGGGCGCGACCGGAACCGCTCGGGTCGAGCAAATCGGCAACACGCCGAAAACTGCGGACGGCTCGACCGTCACCGCTCGCATCAACCTGGATCAGGTCGCCCCACCTCGCTCACGAGCGTCGTCGATCGTGCTCGCTGTAGTGCCCTGTCTCGCTGCACTCGTACCCGGGACCGCGGCGCAGTATTACGAGGTCTCGCTGAAGACTGGGAAGTCGATCTCGAGGCATCCTGCCCTCGATGGGCTCGGAGCCCGCCTGCGGAACGCCGCCTGCCGGGTCTCGCCGGATGCGTCGCCATCCGCGCTCACAGCGTCCTCAAAGTCCAGCAGCGAGCTCAGCAAGAAGGAGATCGACGCGGTGCAACCGAAGAAGTGAGCCTCCTGCACCTGGCCACGGGCGGCGATGTAGGAATGGGCGCGGGCTCGGCACACCGCCGCGGCTGTCGATACCGACTTCACAAGGTGTGGCGCACCCGATTAGGCCGTCGCATCATCAGGAATCGGTGCCAGAACAGCCGGTTGATGGAGGCCTCGGTAGTCCGTGCCCGCTCCCGCTGTAGGACAGTCGGGATTGATTGGAGGAGCTTGAAGTGGACGAGACCAGTGCGCGCGCTGAGGGTGCTGCTGCCGATGCGCTTGCAGCACAGGTCGCGCCCAGTAGTGCTGCGATTCTTCGCCGCGACGCCGCAGGATTCGATGGGACGCTGAACGATCTGGGCGCGGTGCTCACCGCGCACCCAGGCATGCTCGCGGCCATCCTCGACGCACGCGCACGTGCACGGAGCGCTCAGCACGTGGAGTTCGATGACCTCCTGCCGGTCTTCGGATGGAAAGTCGGGTTCGCGATCGCTGCTGCGGACCAGGTCTTGGAGCGACTGGGTGCGCCGTGGGACATGACGGCTATGCCGAACTCGAAAGAGGAAGCGTGGTTGATGAACCTCCGCGAGGGCCTCGACGTGTACGCCCAAATCTGCTGGTGTCTGCGATTCGGCTACACAGCCGCAGCTGTGGCGCTCGCCCGTCGTTTCCTTGAGCGGTGGAGCTTCAACCTCGCCTCCTCCACCGGTATCTGGCCGACCGCTGACGAGCCGGACGATGATTTCTACACACGGCTGTGGCGGTACCACGAGCGGCGCTTCACCGATCGCGACGCGGGGGAGGACTGGGCAGCGATGTCGGAACTGCTGCATGGGCGAGACATGCAGCTTGGCTCTCGGGCCCTGTCCTTGAGCCTTGGCGTGCAGCCTGCCGACCAGATGCGGGTGCACAGTTTTCTTGTACGGGCGTCCGAGTTCGTGCTTCGACAGGTCCGTGGGGCCATTCACACAACAGCGCAGGCTCGAGGTGACATCGACGCGCAGGACCTCTCCTGGTTGCAGGCGCCGGTCAGTGCGTTTCCGATGACGTTGCCGACGCCAGACTTCCTGTTCGTGTTTTTCGAACCCTTCGACTACAGCTACGTGACATCCGAGCGCGCCGAGTTGTATTCGAGTTGGGGAGCAATTTATCGTCGCATCACCGCACGGCGGGCGGAGGACCCGGTCGATCTGATTCCGACGGACAGTTGGATGGCGCTGGAGGAGCGATGGATTCGAGGAAGGGATAACGCCAGCCTCGCTTTCGCACACGAGCGCCGCATTTTAGGAGACGCGTTCCAACCTGAGGTGTTGCGGGGCACTATCGCTCAGTACCGCGCCATCGGGGAGATGGCCGACCTGGCCGCTGAGCTGATCTCCTCGATGCCGCAGGCGCAGGCGCTCCGAGCAGCCGCGGCCTCACTCGAGTCGGCTTGGGTGTTGTGGCTGCAAGACGTCGACGAATCGATGACGTGCATGCGCGCAGCGTTGGAGGCAACGGCGAGGGCTCGGGCGTACCGGCTGAAGCCTGTCAAGGCGGCAGATCTCGAGGCGCACCCGCGTAGCCGCGCGCCGCATCGATGGGTGCAGCTGGCCGGCTGGGGCGGTTTGAGTGAGTTCGTGCGAGCCCTCGGCGAGTTCACCCACTTCCGCGCTCGCTCCCGTCATACCGGCAGCAGGCGCCTGCTCGAGGCAATGCAACGCAGCCCGCACCTTGGGGCCGAGGCGCACACGGCGCGCGCCCGGGCCCTAGAGGAAACTGCATTCCTGCTCGGTCACGAACTCGGCGAACTCCTCGATCAGCACGACTCTCCATTCGCTGAACCATTCCGCCGGCAAGTGCTGTTCATGACCGCGGCCGAGTCCAAGACCCGAGTGGAGACGTGGGTGAATCATGCTCGGGGCTTTAAAGGGCACGATTTTGGTGAGCCCGACTTCAGTCATGCGCCCGCGGCGGATGAACCTGAGTAGCGCACACGCAGCATGAGCCAGGGCTCGGACAACCCGTCCGCGCACTGGTCGCAAGCGATCCAGGACGCGCCCGTCGTCTCCCGCGTACAAGCTGCTCAATTAGCGCCGGCTCACAGCTGTCCGCCGTCGAGGAGTCCTGCGGCGCCGCCACGTACGTTGCCGGGAAGTCACATGAGGATGGTTCCGGCCCGTTCCGCAGGCAGTGCGACGCGCGACCTGGTACACCAAAGCGCCTCCGCCCTCTGGAGGGCGGCGGAGTAGTTGAACGGAACCTTCCGCTGCTGGACCCAGGGCAGTACGGTGCGACCGTCACGGCATCCGCATGGAGGAGCAGGCGCATGAAGTACGACGAATTCGCGGAGAACCCGACCGCGGTGAAGCTCTCGCAGGCCATTGCACCTGAGTTGCTTCCAGAAGTGCTGGCGATGATGCGATCCGACGCGGCCGCTATGGACGGAACTGTTGGGAATATCCGCGGCCGAGCTGCGGGGCTGCTTTCCACGGCGGCGCTCGTCGTCGCCCTCGGCACGACGCTCGGAGCGATCCACATCGGTGCGGCCGGCAACGGGGTGCAACTCGACTGGGTCGCGACGACACTGCTGCTCCTCGTCGCCTTCACGATTGGAATCCTGGCGGCCCTGATTCAACGACCGCGTCCATGGGTATTCAGCCCCGGCACCGACGTCTTCATGCATCGTGAGCCAATTGCGGCTCGGCAAGGGGCTGTTGCAATCCTTGAGCAAGGCCGTGCAAAGAACGCGGCGCACATCGCGCAGATGCTGCGCCTGTTCAACGCCAGCACTATCCTCCTCGGCATTGAGGTGGTGATCATTCTCAGCGACGTGCTGATCCACCTCATCTGGAAGTTCTGACCGGACCTTCGGACGCGGAACCACCTCCCTCCGCCTCGGCCCTCGACGGAGGAGACTCCAGGGAAGGTGACTTCTCTGGAGGGCCCGAGCGGGCTGGCGGGACGTTCTCGAGTTCGTCCCTGAGGCCGCGCCGAGGGACGTAACGCTACGACTCGGGTGGCGTGACGTCCTGGTCTGGCTGCTGACGGACGACGGCAGCGCCGGTTCCGCTCTCTCAGCCTTCGCAGCAGATGCAGGTGCCGCACCGAACCAGTCGTGGCTGTGCACGGAGGGGTGTCCTGACGGTTGCTCCATCGTGCATGCCCGAGCAGACTCGGGTCGTCCAGGCGATTTCCCCCGCCCAACCTGCGGACCAGGTGACCGTCACAGCCGGACGCGGTGGCCTACCCCTGCGCTGTGGTCGCAGCGCTAGTCAGCGTGCTCGGCGCCCTCGTCGGGGTCGCTCTCGGGGCGGTGCTCACTTACGTGTTCGGCCGGCGGAACCAGACGAAGGCGCTCTTCGCTTCCCTACCGCGGCACACGATCGCGTAGTGACCTGCGCGGCGGTGACCGCCGTCGTGGTGGTGTCGGAGGGCGACAGATGCCTCGTGGCTCTCGGTGCGGTTGGCCGAGCCTCGGTGCGAACGGGACCTTCGGGCGAGCGCACGCTCCGTCCATCGGCGCTGGACGGGTGACTCTTTGAGTGACAGAAACCTCTGCGGGTGCCAGAAACAGCCCGCAACGACACGGTTCAACCCGTAGGCTCGGGGTACCGAGTTCGGCTCTACCAAGCGGATCTCGAGGGTAGCGGCGTGGGCGTCGAGCGGTCCGACATGGTTCAGTTGATTTTAGTTCGAGTTCTTGTCCGGTCTCGCTCGGTCGTCTCTGCCATCTCTCACGGTTCCTGACATGGCACCTTCACGGCGTCTGGCCTGATCGGCCAACACGACACTCGCCCCTGGCGACGATCGGATCGGGTGACACATCGTCGGGTCCCCGCACTTGACCGTGAGTCACCGCGGGACGGAGCGGTTTCGGCGGAGAGGTTCGGCGCCAGACGTTCGTGGCAAGACGCCCGGAGTGCGCGCTGAGTGAAGCTCCCGGCACGTTTGCGACACGGCCAGCCAACCATGCGACGGAGTGGGCCCGGCAGCCGTGCCTCGCGACGCGTGTGCACGGTGCCGTCCGGAAACCCGTCCGTTTACCTCCCGTCGCGGTCCGTAGACCCCCGGACATACACTGGGCCCCAGGCGGCGACTGCCGCCTGGGGCCCAGCAACTGCAGGGCTCGGAGATCGGGAGCGCGGCTTACGAAAGCCCGCCGGGATCAGACGCCGTAGTAGAGCTCGTACTCGAAGGGGTGGGGGCGGGCGGCGAGGGGCTTGATCTCCTTCTCGCGCTTGTACTCGATCCACGTCTCGA
>NZ_CAXTHO010000125.1:0-8798 GCF_964244015.1 uncultured Amnibacterium sp.
CGACCTGGCTCAGCACGAGCGCGAGCGTGGGGTCGAACCCGACGCCGAGCACGATAAGCGCGGGGATCAGCGTGACGACCCTGCGGACCAGCAGCGGCACCGACAGGTGCAGCAGCCCCGCCATGATCGTGGCGCCCGCGTAGGCGCCGACCGACGTCGAGGCGAGCCCGGAGGCGAGCAGCCCGACGCCGAACACCGTCGCGACCACCGGGCCCAGCGCGATCCCGATCGCGGCGTGGGCCCCCTCGATCGTGTCCGTGCCCGCGACGCCGGACAGCGAGGCCGCTGCGAGCAGCAGCATCGCGATGTTCACCGACCCCGCGATCACCAGGGCGAGCACCACGTCGAGCCGCGTCACCCGCAGCAGGTGGCGGATCCGGACGGGATCGGAGGTGGTGCCGTGCCGGTCCCGCGCGAGCGCCGAGTGGAGGTAGATCGCGTGCGGCATCACGGTCGCGCCGAGCATGCTCGCGGCGAGCAGCACCGATCCGGAGTCCCGGAAGCGCGGTACCAGGCCGCTCGCGGCGGCGCCCCAGTCGACCGGGCTGACGACGACGCCGGCGACGAAGCCGACGGTGATGACCGCCAGGAGCGAGATCACGACCGCCTCGAACGTGCGCTGCCCGCGGGCGGACTGCAGCGCGAGGATCCCGATCGACACGACCCCGATCAGCACCCCGGCCGGCAGCAGCGGGAGGCCGAACAGGATCTGAAGGGCGACCGCGCCGCCGATGATCTCCGCGAGGTCGGTGGCTGCCGCGACGACCTCCGCCTGCGCCCAGAACGCGAGCCGGCCGAAGCGGGGCAGCCGCTCGCCGAGCAGCTCGGGCAGCGTGCGGCCCGTGACCACGCCGAGCTTCGCGGAGAGGTACTGCACGATCACGGCCATCGCGTTCGCGGCGACCAGCACCCAGACCAGCAGGTACCGGTAGCCGGCGCCCGCGGAGAGGTTCGCCGCGACGTTGCCCGGGTCGACGTACGCGATCGCGGCGACGAACGCGGGGCCGAGGAGGCGGACGAGCCGACGCTCAGGAGGCGGCGCAGGGATGTGCGCGGTCACCTCCGCAGCCGGCACACAGCCCCCTCGCCTCAGCGCGCACTCTAACCGCCGCCCGTTTCCGGAGTGCGTCAGCAGGACCCAGCACCATCGGCAGGACACCCCAGCCTGCTGCGTCCTGCTGACGGTGCTCAGTCCTGCTGTCGGACTCGCTCTGCGGGCGCGGCGGAGGGGACGGGCGCTTGGCCGCGGGCGCCCAGCTTCGCGAGCATCGCGTTGTAGGCCTCGTAGCTGTCGTCCGTGCCCTGGTCGAGGTGGCGGTCGACGCGGGTCGCCACCCGGCCGTCCTGCCGCGCCCACTGGGTGACGAGGGCGACGATCACGATCACGAGCGGGATCTCGCCCGCCGCCCATGCGATGCCGCCGCCGGTCTGCTGGTCGGCGATCAGGTCGCCCGCCCAGGGCGCTTCGAGGGCGCTGTAGAACCTGCCTGCGATCACCGTCGTGCTCGTCAGCACCGCGACGCCGAAGAAGGCGTGGAACGGCATCGCGGCCAGCACCATGCCGAGCTTGCCGATGTGCGGGAGAGGCCGCGGCGGCGCGTCGACCCCGATGACGAGGCCGTAGAACATGAAGCCGATCACGAGGAACTCGATGTTCATCAGCTGGTGCGCCCAGTGCAGCCGCAGCGCCTGCTCGAAGATCGGCGAGAAGTAGAGCAGGTAGTAGGCGCCGACGAAGCGCACGAACACGAGCAGCGGGTTGAACAGCACGTGCGTGACCCGCCAGGCGAGCATCGCCGCGATCCACTCCCGCACGCCCGCAGCACGGGTGCGCCCGTGGGTGGGCAGCGCGCGCAGCGCGAGGGTGATCGGTCCACCGAGCACCAGCAGCAGCGGCCCGAGCATGTTCAGCGCCATGTGCAGGACCATGTGGAGGCTGAACACGGCGCTCGAGTACCGGCCGAGGCCGCTCGAGGTCGTCAGCACGACGACGGTCCAGCCGAGCACCCAGGCGACGGTCCGACCGGCCGGCCAGGCGTCCCCCCTCCTCCGCAGCGCCAGCACGCCGGCGAGGTAGAGCCCGACCGCCGCGACCGAGACGAGCAGGAACAGCAGGTTCGGCCGCCAGTCGAGGGCGATGACCGCGAAGGTCGGCCGCGCGGCGATGTCGTAGCCGAAGAAGTTCTGCGCGACCGAGGTCGGCAGGAAGTACTGGGGTGGCGGGATGCGGCTCATCACCAGAGCGACCGCGACGAGCAGCGCGGCCGGGAGCAGGGCGATCCGGACGAGGGCGGAGGAGGTGCGGCGCAGGCTCGCGAGATCCTGTTCCCGCTGTGCCGCGACGAGCCCCCTCAGCACGACCGGGCCGAGCACGGCGAGCAGCACGAAGCGGGCGACGAACAGCCACGCGGTCGGCGACCCGAGCAGCGGCGAGCCCCCCAGCTCGAACAGGGCCAGCACGATCTCGGAGACGGTCGTGGCCGCCCAGGCGATCGCGAGCAGCCGCCAGACGCGCAGGAGGGAGACGGGACCGGGCAGCGGGCCGCTCGCGAGGCGCATCCTCGCGACCGCGAGCAGGCCGACGAGCACCGCGGCCGCGGGAGTGCCGACGATGCCGGCGTCGCTGCCGAAGTCGTGGTCCGGGCCGACGAGCACCTGCGTCACGACGACGGGCGGCAGGACCGCGACCAGGGCGACGGCCGCGAGCACGGCGTGCGCCTGCCAGGTGTGCGACAGGAAGGCGGTGATCGCGATCGCCGCGGCCAGGACCGCGACGACCAACCACGCGGTCGGCAGCGCCGAGTACGCGAACATGTACCCGACGGCGCCGGGCACCAGCAGGCGCGACAGCGGCTGACCGCCCGCGTCGGCGCCGTCGACGAAGACGAGCGCGGCCGCCGCGACCGCCCAGACGGCCGCCGACCAGACCACCGGACGCGCGTCGGTGAAGTAGTCGATCGTCAGCCGGCCCTCGCCCGAGCGCTGCCGGGCGAAGACCGCGTAGATCAGGGTGCCGACGCACCAGACCGCTGCCACGGCGGCCACGCCGTGCAGCAGCCCGCTCGCCAGCGAGGTGTCGGTGCCGGGCACGTTCCGGCCGAGCACGGTGTACGGCTGCCCGCCGAGCAGGACGACCGCGACCGCGACGACGGCGAGCGGCAGGAGCGCCGCGGCGACGAGCAGCGCGCCCGGCGAGGCCCGGCGCACGGAGGTGCTCGCGCGTGCCGAGACGTGCTCCGTGGTCATGGGTCTTCCCTCGTCGGCCGTCGGTGCGGCCGGACGATTCTACAATTCGTACAACGGTCACGACGCGGGAGGTGCGGATGTCCACGATCACCGACCAGCAGTCCGTCCAGGCGCTGGACGACGTCGTCGAGTTCGACATCGCGGGCATGACCTGCTCCGCCTGCGCGACCCGCATCGAGCGGAAGCTCGGCCGGCTCGAGGGCGTCACCGCGAGCGTGAACTTCGCCACCGAGCGCGCGACCGTGATCGGGCTGGGCGGGGACACCGCCGTCGGCATCGCCGCGGTCGAGCGGGCCGGCTACAAGGCCGGGCTGCACACTCCCGGCGACGACGAGTGGTCCCGCCGCGCGACGAGCGACAGGATCGACTCCCTCCGCCGCCGGCTGACGGTCTCCGCACTGCTGAGCGTGCCGCTGTGCGACCTCACGATCCTGCTCGCGCTCGTCCCCGCCTGGCGGTTCCCCGGGTGGCAGCTGCTCTGCGTGCTGCTGGCCGTGCCGATCGTGACCTGGGCGGCGTGGCCGTTCCACCGCGCGACGTGGCGGAACCTCCGGTCCGGCTCGCTCAGCATGGACACGCTCGTCTCGCTCGGCGCCGCGGTGTCGTTCGTCTGGGCGCTCGTCGTACTGGTCGGCGGCCCCTCCGCCGCCGGCTACTGGATCGGGTTCGGCCCGACACCGCCGGGCGCCGACGCGATCTACCTCGATGTCGCGGCCGGCATGGTCACGTTCCAGCTCGGCGGCCGCTACTTCGAGACCCGCTCCCGCCGCCGCGCGGGCGACGTGCTGCACGCGATCTCCGGGCTCGCGGCCCGCACGGTCCTCCTCCGCACGCCCGACGGCGACGTGGAGGTGCCCGCCGGATCGGTGCGCCCGGGCGACGTCGTCATCGTCCGCCCCGGCAGCGCGATCCCCATCGACGGGATCGTGGACGCCGGCCGGTCGTCCGTCGACACGTCCACCATGACGGGCGAGACCGCGCCGGTCGAGATCGAGCCCGGATCCTCCGTCGCGGCCGGCACGGTCAACGGCGCCGGCGCGCTCACGATCGTCGCGGAGCGGGTCGGGCAGCACACCCGCCTCGCCCAGCTCGCGGCGATCGCGGACGAGGCGCAGCGCCGCAAGGCGGGCGTGACGAAGCTGGTGGACCGGATCAGCCGGGTGTTCATCCCCGTGGTGATCGTGCTGGCGGTGCTCGTGACCGCCGCCTGGCTGCTGTCGGGCGCACCGGTCGGCGCCGCGATCGGCATCGGCATCGCCGTGCTGATCATCGCCTGCCCCTGCGCGCTGGGCCTCGCGACCCCGACGGCGCTGATGGTCGGCGTCGGCCGCGGCGGGCAGCTCGGCATCCTCGTGAAGGGCCAGGACGCCCTCGAGGCGAGCGGCCGCATCGACACCGTCGTGCTCGACAAGACCGGCACGGTCACCACCGGCGCCTTCACCGTCGCGGACGTGCGCCCGATCGACGGACGCACGCGCGACGAGCTGCTCGGCCTCGCCGGAGCGCTCGAGCAGGCCTCCGAGCACGCGATCGGCCGCGCGGTCTCGGGCGCCGCCGCGGCGGCGCTCGGCAGGCCGGAGGCGGTGGAGGACTTCGCGGCGCTCAGCGGCCTCGGAGCCACCGGGCTGGTGGGCGGGCGCCGCGTGCTCGCCGGGAACCGGCGCCTGCTCCTCGAGCAGGGCATCGCGGTGCCGCCCGAGCTCGACGCGGTGGTGGAGGAGCTGGAGTTTGCCGGCCGCACCCTCGTGCTCGTCGCTGTCGACGGCGTCGCCGCCGGCGTGCTCGGCCTCGCCGACGACGTGAAGCCGACCGCCCGCGAGGCGATCGCGCAGCTGAAGGCCATGGGCCTGCGCACCGTGCTGCTCACCGGTGACACAGCCCGCGCGGCCGCCGCGGTCGGCGCCTCCCTCGGCTTCGACGAGACGATCGCGGAGGTGCTGCCCGCCGACAAGGCGGAGGTCGTCGCGCGCCTGCAGCGCGAGGGCCGCAGGGTCGCGATGGTCGGCGACGGCATCAACGACGCTGCGGCGCTCGCGTCCGCGGACCTCGGCATGGCGATCGTGACCGGCACCGACGTGGCAATGAAGTCCGCCGACGTGATCCTCGTCCGCGACGACCTGCGGGCCGTGCCCGACGCGGTCGCGCTGGCCCGCAGGATGCTCGGCACGATCCGCGGGAACCTGATCTGGGCGTTCGGCTACAACATCGCCGCGATCCCGCTGGCCGCCTCCGGCCTGCTGAACCCGCTGATCGCCGCAGCGGCGATGGCGCTGTCCTCGGTGCTCGTGGTGACGAACAGCCTCCGCCTCCGCACCTTCACCCCCCACCAGGCCGACTGATTTCATCTTTACGGAGTTTTGGCCAGGGCGAAGCCCCGCCAAAACTCCGTAAAAATGAAATCACCAGACGGGCCAGGACACCTCCGCGGCGGTGGCCGAGGTGGCGCTCACCTCAGCGGCGAGGGCGAGGGTCCACTCCCCCGACACCGGCAGGGTCGCGTCGGTGCTGCGCCAACCGTCGCCGTCTCGGCGGAAGGTGACATCGAGCGCTGCGACGTCCGTCGTCGAGAGGGACCCCTCGAGCGTCTGCAGCCGCACGGCGGCGCCCGACGGGGCGACGGCCTGCACGTGCAGCACCGCGGCGCCCCGCCGGGTGCGATCGACGTCGACGACGAGCCGGTCCGCGCCGACGGCCACGGTCCGCGTGACGGCCGGCCCGTAGGTCTCCGCGGCGGTCGCCGTGCCGCCGAGCGCCGCCGTCACACCGAGGATCGCGACGACACCGACCGCCTCCGCCACGACCGCGCGGCGCACGCGCGTCCGTACCGGCCGATCGGAACCCGCCACGGCACGCTGCGCGACCGTGGCGACCACGATCAGCGCGGCGACGAGTCCCAGCTTCACGAGCAGCAGCACGCCGTAGTCGGTCGACCAGAGGGCGGCGAGCGGCACGACGGTCGGGAACGCCTGGACCTCGCCGGTGACGACGAGCACGCCGATGCACGCGAAGGCGACCACGGACCAGCGGCGCAGCGCGCGGAGCCCCGCAGCGGGCGCTCGATGGAAGCGCGGCAGCACCGCCGTGACGAGCACGACGAGCCCGCCGAGCCACAGCGCCATGGCGGCGAGGTGCAGCACCGCGGCGGGCACGAGCAGCCAGGCGGCGCCGTCGGTCGCGTGACCGAGCAGCGCCACGGAGGCGAGCACCGCGACCCCGACGACGCCGGCGCCGAGATCGCGCCGCACGCCCGCCCGGCGCAGCAGCACCGCGAGGACCAGGACCAGCCCGACGCGGGCGAGCAGCACGATGCCGATCGCGCTGGTGACCGTGTAGCCGAGGTCCTCCAGGCGCAGCACCGCGGGCCAACTCCCTCCTGCCGCGCGCGGGCCTCGCAGCAGCAGGTCGGCGAGCGATGCGAGCAGCACGAGCACCAGCCCAGCGGCCGTGATGCCGAGCACGCGGCGACGCCGCCGCACCGACGGCCAGAGCAGCGCAGCGGAGGCCGGCACCCCGATCCCGAGCGCCAGCCCGAGGTAGACCGCACCGGTCGCCGCTCCGATGCCGGAGTCGAGCGGCGAGCCCGTGGAGACCGGCCCCTCCACCGCGTCGGCGTCGCGCCGCACCCCGAACCGGATCGATCCGGTCACGAGGTGGCTGTCCGCCGACACCACCCGCCACGAGACGCTGTAGACGCCCGCCGGCACCTCGGCCTGCAGCGGGATGACGACGGTCCGGCCGTCGAGCGTCGCCGCGCCGCGCTGGATCCGGACGCCGGTGGAGGACAGCACCGTCGTCGCGTCGGGCGGCAGCGCGACCGCCTCGTCGAACGTCAGGCGCACGACGGCGGGCGCCGCCGCGACCCGGGCGCCGTCCGCGGGATCGCTCGAGACCAGCACAGCGTGCGCGGAGGCGGGCGTCGCCGGCAGCAGGAGCAGCGCGGCGAGGGCGAGCAGCAGCGCGGCGGCGAGCCTCCTGGGCGCCGGGCTCACGCGTCCGGAGCGCGGCGCCTCGACCCGCGCAGCAGCGCGATGATCGCGACGATCAGGGCGGCGAGTGCGGCCACGACCGCGGCGATCCCGACGGCGAGCGCCGCCGTCGACGAGTCGGCCGTCGCCGTGGTCGTCGTCGCGGTCGCAGCGGTCGCGTCCTGGTTGGCGGGCTCCGCGGCGGCGAGCGCGAGCACGGGCACCGGGTGCTCGGGCTCGGCGGCGCCGGAGGCGGTCTCGTTCCAGTTCACGGTGCTGCCGTCGCTGTAGGTCTGCAGGGTCGGGAACGCGACCTCCGCGACGTCCGGCAGCGGCCCGACCGAGATCGCGAACTCCTGGAACTGCCCCGGCTTGATCGCCGCAGCGGCATCCGCCTTCCAGTCGATCTTGGAGACGTACGTGCTGACCTGGCCGTCGTCGGTCGTGACCGGCTTCGCGAGCGTCGCGGTGCTGACGGTCGCGGTCCAGCCGGCGACGGGCTGCACGCTCGCGGACGCGATCGGGGTGGTGCTCGGCATCGTCACGGTCACCTCGGTCGTCGACGCGGTGTCGGACTCGGTGGGCACGCGGAACGTCAGCACGCCGTAGCCGCCACGGGTCGCGTCCTCCCCGTCGACGTGCACGTGCGCGGAGGCCGCGGTCGCGCCGATCAGCACGGCGGCGGCGGCACCGACCAGTCCGGCGGCCAGGCGCAGGGCGGTCCGGCGACGAGGGGTGCGGAGGCGTGACATCGAGGGCTCCTTCACGTGATGAGGACGAGGAAGACGTAGGACATGCCGGCTGCCATCAGCGTCGACGCGGCGAGGTCGGCGACCTCCAGCCGGCGCGCAGGCCCCACCGCCTCCCGGATCAGGAGGCCCGCCAGCCACACGACCGCGCCGGCGAAGGCGGTACCGAGCGCGATCGACACGGCGAGGGCCCACGGCGCGTCCCCGGTCATGGTCGACCCGGAGGCGACGCCCGCGTGGGTCATCCCGGCCATGCCGCCCGGGTCGAGGGCGGCCGTCGCCGGGATCATCGCGACGGCCATCCAGACCATCGCCAGCATCATCGCGGCGTGGTACCAGAGGCCGGCGACCCGGCCGTGGGCGCCGTGCCATGCGCCGAGCAGCGCGTCGGAGGAGGGCCGGAACAGCGCCGCTCCCGCGTACCAGAACGCTCCGGCCGAGAACACGACCACCTGCAGCAGCGCGGGGGCCGCCCAGGACCACGGCACCGTGACCATGGTGCCGCTCATCAGCAGGTGCAGCAGGTTCGAGACCCGGTCGGGCACGTCCCTGCCGGTCACGACCCGGCCGGCGAACCAGATGCCGAGCGTGCCGAAGACGATGGCGGCGACGGACGCGGTCAGCTGCGTCCCCATCACCACACGAAGACTCTACAGTTTGTAGAGGCCGGTGGTGCTCCGCGTCGCCGATCCGAGCGGCGCCCGGCGCAGCGCCTCCGCGCCACGCGCGTCGAGCCGCGCCGCGCGGATCTCGGCCCACTCGTTCGCCTCGAGCGCGGCGGTTCTGCGCAGGGCGCTCGAGAGCGCCGCAGCGCCGCAGACGCGGGCGGCGGCGTCGT